>JBILLI010000771.1:0-3664 GCA_044376155.1 Polyangiales bacterium | reverse complement strand
CCATCGTCCTGCACCTCCACCACGAGGCGGTCGCCCTCGGCGCGCGCGCGCAGGGTGATCGCCGCGCCGACCTCGGCCCCATGGATCGCGTCGGCGGCGTTGAGCACCAGGTTCAGCAGCACCTGCACGAGGCGGTCGTTGGAGACGCCCACCGCGAAGAGGTCGCCGCCCGGCTCGATGTGGAGCGCGATGTCCTTGAGGCTCTTCTGCGGGCGGAGCAGTCGGCTCACCTGCTCCGCGGCGTCGGCCACGTCACCCGTCGCGTCGACCTCGGGCGCGGCGACCTCGCTCGTGGGGGCGGCCCGCGCGTAGTCCAGGAGCTCTCGCACCGTGCGGTGGATGCGCTGCGCCTCACGGCCGATGCGCGTGGCGAACTCGCGGGTCTCAGACTCGTCCATCCCCCCGTCGGCGAGCACGTCGGAGAGGCCGACGATGGCCGCGAGGGGGTTGCCCACCTCGTGCGCGATGCCCGCCGCGAGGCGCCCCACGGTGGCGAGGCGCTCGCCGCGGGCGACCTGATCCTGCGCGCGGCGGAGCTCGCGGGTGGTGCGTTCGAGCTCGTGCACGCGGGCGTTGAGCTCTGACTCGCGGGCGGCGAGCTGCTCGGTCATGCGGTTGAACGCGTCGGCCGCGCCCACCACCTCGATGGCCCCCCGGGTCTCGGCGCGCACGTCGCGTCGCCCCGCGGCCACGCGCTCGGCCGCGCGGGTGAGCGACTCCACGGGGCGGATGATCCAGCGCGTGAGCAGGAGGTACACCACCACGAGGGCGAGCAGCCCCGCCGACCCGGTGTACAGCACGATCAACGCGGGCACCGCGCGCTCGGCGGACCCCGGCGCCAGCGAGGTCTCGGCCGCGAAGACCCCGCGTCCCGGGAGCAGCACCGACACCGAGAGCACCTCGCCCGCGATGACGTGCCCGTCGTGCCGCGGCGGGTGCATCGACGCGCGGAGCATCAAGATCCCCGCGCGGGCCTCGAGGTGCCCGTGGAGGTCGTACACCGCCGCGCCCGCGAGCCCGCCCTCGCCCACGCTCTCTTCGAGCAGGGTCTGCACGCCGGACCGGTCCCGCGTGAGCCACACCTGCCCGGCCACGGCGCGGGAGAGGGTGATCCCGAGGCGGCGCCGGGCGATGCGCCCCGAGGCGCCCACGAGGGGAGACACCGCGACCATGGCCAGCGTCGCGGCGATGACCAGCACCCCCAGCAGCGCCAGCGCGATCTGCATGCGCAGCCCGAAGGCCGCGCGGGGAGGAGGCGGTCGGTCGGAGTGCGCGGGGGCGGCCACGCCGCGACGTTGGACCCGAGGGTCATGCGGTGGCAAGGGCGCTTGACGGCCCGCGCGGGCACCCCGATGCTGCCGGGCACATCTCATGGGTGAAGCGCGCGGCGAGCGCCCGGTGTTCCTGTACGTCGTGGACACCGAGGGCGACAACGAGTGGACCCGTCACCGACGGCTCCCGCCTCTGCGCAACCTCCGCGCCCTCCCGAGGTTTCAAGCACTCTGCGACCGCTACGGGGTGCGGCCCACCTATGTGGTGACGTGGTCCGTCACGCAAGACAACGAGGGCGTGGCGATGCTGCGGGAGTGGGAGCGCGCGGGCCGCTGCGAGGTCGGCACGCACCTGCACCCGTGGACCGCGCCCCCCTGGAGCGACGCCGACGACGACCCCGCGTTCCCCTCGGAGCTCGAGACCGGGCTGCTCGCGGCGAAGCTCCGCACGCTCACCGAGGCCATCACCGAGCAGTTCGGCCACCCGCCCACGTCGTACCGCGCGGGTCGCTTCGGCGCCGACGCCCGCACCGGTCGAATCCTCACCGCGCTGGGCTACGAGTGCGACTCGTCGGTGACCCCGCTGACCTCGTGGTCGCGGTATCCCGGTCTCCGGGGAGGCCCGGGCGGGCCTGATTTCACCCACGCGCCGCTGCACCCCTACCTCGTGCACCCCGACGACCTCACGCGCCCCGGAGAGGGCACGCTGGTCGAGATCCCGGTCTCCATCGTCGACGAGGACCGCCTGCCGCTGGGCCTGGGCGACCGCGTGGCGGCGCGCCGGGAGGGTGACGTGGTGCGCAGGCTCGCGGCGAAGCTCCGGCTGCGCCGACGGCTCTGGCTCCGCCCGACGATGGAGAGCGCCGCGGACATGGTCGCGACCTGTGAGGTGATCCGCGCCCGCGGCGGTCACCATTTCAACATGATGATCCACTCCAGCGAGCTGTATCCCAACACCAGCCCGTACTTCGAAGACCAGCGCGCCGTCGACGGCCTCTTCGACCGCATGGACCGCGCCTTCGACGCCATCTTTCGCCGCTACCAGCCCGACGCGCTGACCCTCACCGAGGCCGCGCGTCGCATTCGTTCACCGAAGGGAATCCCCGCATGATCGTTCTCGGCATCTCCGCGCTCGACAAGGACTCGCACGCGACCCTCATGGTCGACGACAAGATCGTCGCGGCCATCGGTGAGGAGCGGCTCACGCGGGTCAAGATGCAGCACGGGTTCCCCCACCAGGCCATCGTGGAGTGCCTCCGCATCGCGGGGATCTCGATGCGCGAGGTCGACCACGTGGCCTACCCCTTCTGGGACTGGGCCGGCGAGCGCGACGCCATCCTCGAGCGCGCCCGCACCGAGATCCCCTCGGTGGGCATGGACGCCCTGCGCCGCTGCCACGACCTCGTCGAGCGCGCGCGCCGCGAGGGGCCCTACGACACCCGCGGAAAGTCCCTGGAGACTGACGGGTACGAGGAATACATGCAGAAGCCCTGGTCGCGGCGCAAGCTGTACGAGGCCAGCGCGGGCAACCTCCTGGGCGACATCGCCACCGACAAGACCCTGGCCGCGCAGTGGGTCGCCGACGCGATCCGCCAGCACCGCAAGGACCACGACGAGCTCGAGCGCTGCCTCGACAACCTCGGGCTCAAGAGCAAGCTCATTCGCGTCGAGCACCACGTCGCCCACCAGAGCAACGCGTTCTACGCCTCGGGCTACGAGCGCGCGCTGGTGGTCACCATCGACGCCTACGGCTCGGGCCTCTCGGGCTCCATCGCCGTGGGCGACCTCGAGAACGGCGTGCGCCGCCTCGCGGCCTTCGACTTCCCGCACTCGCTCGGGTTCTTCTATGAACACCTCACCAGCGCGCTGGGCTTCAAGCCCTCTCGCCACGAGGGCAAGATCCTCGGCCTCGCGGCCTACGGCGACCCGACGATCCTGCACGACGCGGTGAAGGCCCGCTTTCACGTCGAGAACGGGAACTTCAAGTACTACGGCGCCAACAACTACTTCTTCCCGCGGTACCTCTCCCTGCACTTTCGCAAGAAGGACATCGCCGCGGCCTACCAGAAGGTGCTCGAAGAGGTCGTCGCCGAGATGGTCGCGCACCACCTCCAGCAGACCGGCGCGACCAACATTGTTCTCTCGGGCGGCGTGACGGCGAACGTGAAGCTCAACCAGCGCGTGGCCGAGGTGCCGGGCGTGACCGGCGTGTGGGTGCACCCCGCCATGGGCGACGCGGGCACCGGCACCGGCGCGGCGATGCACGTGCTGCGCGAGAAGCTCGGCAAGGCCTTCGCCCCCCCGCGCATGGAACACGCCTACCTCGGGCCGGGCTACAGCCCCGAGGAGGTGCGCAAGGCCCTGCAGGCCAACAACCTCACCTGGACCGAGCC
>JBILLI010001033.1:0-3667 GCA_044376155.1 Polyangiales bacterium | reverse complement strand
AACGGCGGCGGCGGCGGCAGCTTCGTGGTGCAGCGCACGGGCAACGTGCCCCTGCTCATCGCGGGCGGCGGCGGCGGCGCGCCCTCGGGCAACGGCCACGGCACGTCGTGTAGCCGGTCGGTGTCGACGGGTGATGGTCAGGCGGGCACGAGCGGCGTGAGCGTGAGCTGCTTTGCGAACGCGACGGGCGGCTCGGGCGGCTCGGGCGGCCAGGCGCGCGGCAGCTACCAGGGCGGCGGCGGCGGCGGCTTCTCAAGCAACGGTGAGATCGGCGCCTCGCACTGCTCCAACGTGGGCGGCGGCGCGAGCTACCTCTCGGGCGGCGCGGGCGGGTACGGCGGCGGCTGCTACGACACGCGCAACTGGGGCGGGTACGGCGGCGGCGGCGGCGGTCAGCTGAGCGGCCCTGGCGGCGGCGGCGGGTACAGCGGCGGCGCGACGGCGGGCGGCTGGTCGAGCCACTCGACGTACGGCGGTGGCGGCGGCTCGTACAACGCGGGCACCGCGCAGACCAACACCACGGGCGTGAACACTGGCAACGGCCGCGTGGTCATCACGTACGCGAACCTGATGAGCGGCACGATCTGCCGCGCGAGCGCGGGCATCTGCGACCCGGCGGAGTACTGCGCCGGTGCCGGTGCGGCGTGTCCGAGCGACACGCGCACGTCGGCCGGCACGGTGTGCCGCGCGACGGCCGGCATCTGCGACCCGCAGGAGACCTGCGACGGGACCAACGCGGCCTGTCCGGTCGACAGCTTCACGGCGACGGGCACGATCTGTCGCGCGACGGCCGGTATCTGCGACCCGGCGGAGACCTGCACGGGCACGGGCGCGGCGTGTCCGAGCGACGCGCGCACGTCGGCGGGCACGGTGTGCCGCGCGACGGCCGGCATCTGTGACCCGCAAGAGGTCTGCGACGGGACGAACGTGGCCTGTCCGAGCAACACGCTGACGTCGGCGCCGGTGAGCTCGACGACGGTGACGTTCAACGCGACGAGCACGGGCCCGAGCGGGACGCGTCAGAGCTGGACGGTCCCTGCAGGCATCACGAGCATCACGGTGGAGGCGTGGGGCGCGTCGGGCGGCAACGGCGCGACGGTGTACGGCACGAGCATCCAACCCGCGGGCCGCGGCGCGTACATCCGCGGGACGCTGACGGTGACGCCGGGCCAGGTGCTGGACATCCTCGTGGGTCAGCAGGGCGGCGCGTCGGGCGGCCCGCACGGCAACGAGAACGGCGGCGGCGGCGGCAGCTTCGTGGTGCAGCGCACGGGCAACGTGCCCCTGCTCATCGCGGGCGGCGGCGGCGGCGCGCCCTCGGGCAACGGCCACGGCACGGCGTGCAGCCGGTCGGTGTCGACGGGCGACGGCCAGGCGGGCACGAGCGGCGTGAGCGTGAGCTGCTGGACCAACGCGTCTGGCGGCACGAGCGGCGGCGGCGGCGCGACGGCGGGCAACGGCTACCAGGGCGGTGGCGGCGGCGGCTTCAGCGGCAACGGCGCCAACGGCGGCACGCATTGCTCGACGGCCATCGGCGGCCAGAGCTACCTCAACGGCGGCACCGGTGGTGCGGGCAACAACTGCTACGACACGCGCAACTGGGGCGGGTACGGCGGTGGCGGCGGCGGCATGTTGGGCGGTCCGGGCGGCGGCGGCGGGTACAGCGGCGGCGCGTCGGCGAGCAACTGGTCGAGCTACTCGACGTACGGCGGCGGCGGCGGCTCGTACAACGTGGGCAGCGCGCAGACGAACACCGCGGGCGTGAACACCGGCCACGGCCGCGTGGTCATCACGTACTCGGTGTCGGCCACGATCTGCCGCGCGAGCGCGGGCATCTGTGACCCGGCGGAGTTCTGCAACGGGAGCAGCGCGGCGTGTCCGTCGGAGAGCTTCTCGTCGTCGAGCACGGTGTGCCGCGCGAGCGCGGGCGTTTGCGATCCGCAGGAGACCTGCACGGGCAGCGGTGCGGCGTGTCCGAGCGACACGCGCCACGGGACGAGCACGGTGTGTCGCGCGGTGGCTGGGATCTGCGACGTGCAGGAGGTCTGCGACGGCAGCAGCACGGCGTGCCCGGCGGACACGTTCACGTCGTCGAGCGTGGTGTGTCGCGGTGCGGCGGGGATCTGCGACGCGGTGGAGAGCTGCACGGGCACGGGCGCGGCGTGTCCGAGCGACGGTCGCCTGGGTTCGAGCGTGGTGTGCCGCGCGTCGGGTGGCATCTGCGACGTGCAAGAGGTCTGCGACGGGACGAACGTGGCGTGTCCGTCGGACACGGTCGTGACGCAGCCGACGACGACGGTGACGTTCAACGCGACGAGCACGGGCCCGAGCGGGACGCTGCAGAACTGGACGGTTCCTGCGGGCATCACGAGCATCACGGTGGAGGCGTGGGGCGCGTCGGGCGGCCCGCACGGCAACGAGAACGGCGGCGGCGGCGGCAGCTTCGTGGTGCAGCGCACGGGCAACGTGCCGCTGGTCATCGCGGGCGGCGGCGGTGGCGCGCCTTCGGGCGTCGGTCACGGCACGTCGTGCAGCCGCTCGGTGTCGACGGGTGACGGCCAGGCGGGCACGAGCGGCGTGAGCATCAGCTGCTACACGAACGCGTCGGGTGGCGCGGGCGGCGGCGGCGGCGCGTCGAGTGGTGCGAACCAGGGCGCGGCGGGTGGTGGCTTCTCGGGCAACGGCGCCGACGGCGGCGGCCACTGCTCGACGGCCATCGGCGGTCGGAGCTACCTGAACGGCGGCACCGGTGGCGCGGGCAACAGCTGCTACGACTCGCGCAACTGGGGCGGGTACGGCGGCGGCGGCGGCGGCATGTTGGGCGGTCCGGGCGGCGGCGGCGGGTACTCCGGCGGCGCGTCGGCGGGCGGCTGGTCGAGCCACTCGACCTACGGCGGCGGCGGCGGCTCGTACAACGTGGGCGCTTCGCAGACCAACACGGCGGGCGTGAACACGGGCAACGGCCGCGTGGTCATCACGTACGCGAACCTGATGAGCGGCACGATCTGCCGCGCGAGCGCGGGCATCTGCGACCCGGCGGAATACTGCGCCGGTGCTGGCGCGGCGTGTCCGAGCGACACGCGCACGGCGGCGGGTACGGTGTGCCGCGCGACGGCGGGCATCTGCGACCCGCAGGAGACCTGCGACGGGACCAACGCGGCGTGTCCGGTCGACAGCTTCACGGTGACGGGCACGATCTGTCGCGCGAGCGCGGGCATCTGTGATCCGGCGGAGACCTGCACGGGCAGCGGGTCGGCGTGTCCGAGCGACGCGCGTGCGTCGGCGGGCACGGTCTGTCGCGCGACGGCGGGCATCTGCGACCCGCAAGAGGTGTGTGACGGGACGAACGTGGCCTGTCCGATCAACACGCTGACGTCGGCGCCGGTGGGCCCGACGACGGTGACGTTCAACGCGACGAGCACGGGCCCGAGCGGGACGCTGCAGAACTGGACGGTCCCTGCGGGCATCACGAGCATCACGGTGGAGGCGTGGGGCGCGTCGGGCGGCAACGGCCAGACGGTCTGGGGCGCGAGCCTCACGACCGCGGGCCGCGGCGCGTACATCCGCGGGACGCTGACGGTGACGCCGGGCCAGGTGCTGGACATCCTCGTGGGCCAGCAGGGCGGCGCGTCGGGCGGCCCGCACGGCAACGAGAACGGCGGCGGCG
>JBILLI010000770.1:0-3667 GCA_044376155.1 Polyangiales bacterium | reverse complement strand
ACGCGGTGGGCGAAGAGCCCGGGGAAGCGGGCGGCGGCCATCTTCGCCGCGAGGGCCATGCCCACGCCGTTGGCGAAGCCCTGCCCGAGCGGGCCGGTGGTGACCTCGACGCCCGGGGTGAGGTGCACCTCGGGGTGCCCCGGGGTCTTCGATCCCCACTGACGAAAGCGCTTCAGCTCGTCGAGGGAGAGGTCATAGCCCGAGAGGTGCAGCAACCCGTAGAGCAGCATCGAGCCGTGGCCGGGCGAGAGCAGAAAGCGGTCGCGGTCGGGCCAGTGCGGGTCTGCGGGGTCGTGGCGCAGGAAGCGGGACCACAGCACGTAGGCGAGGTCCGCCGCGCCGAGGGGGAGGCCCGGGTGACCGGAGTTCGCCGCCTCGATGGCGTCGACGGCGAGGAACTTCAGGGTGTTCACGCAGAGTCGCGCGAGCTCGGGGGACGCGGCGGGCGCAGGGGTCACGGCGGAGGATCCTCTCGGGGTGAACGGGTCGGCGGGACGGGACGCGCGGCGCGCGGGGCGCCGCGGGGGAGGGTCACTCCTTGATGGCCTCGGCGCCGCCGATGATCTCCATGAGCTCCTTGGTGATCGCGGCCTGGCGGGCGCGGTTGTACTGGAGCGTCAGCGAAGAGATCATCTTCTTGGCGTTGTTGGTCGCGTTGTCCATCGCGGTCATGCGCGACCCGTGCTCGCTCGCGCTGGAGTCGAGCATCGCGCGGAACACCGAGACCTCGACGTACATCGGCAGCAGGCGCTCGAGCAGCGCGTCGCGGGAGGGCTCGTAGATGAAGTCGGCCTTCGCCCCCGCCGCCCCCGCGTCGCCCGTCGCCGTGACGATGGGCAGCACCTGCTCGAAGGTCACCTTCTGCGAGATCGCGCTCTTGAACTCATTGAAGAGCACGATCACCCGGTCGACCTCGCCCGAGGTGAAGTCGTGAATGAGCGTGCGCGCGATCTCTTGCGCCTTGTCGGACTTGCCCTCGGGCGCGCCGGACCAGTCGTGCCGCGCCTCAAGGCCGCGGCGCTTGAGGTAGTCCCGGCCCTTGCGACCGAGGGTCGCGAGGAGCACGGTGAAGCCCTCCTCGCGCAGCTCGCGGACCTTCTTCTCCGCCGCGCGCTGGATCGACGAGTTGAACGCGCCCGCGAGGCCGCGGTCGCTGGTCAACACGAAGAGCAGCACGGTCTTCACCGGGCGCTGCTCGAGCAGCGGATGGGTCGCGTCTTCGCCCGCGCGGGAGGCCACCGAGCGCAGCACCTCGGCGGTCTTCTGCGCGTAGGGACGCAGCTCGGTGATGCGCTGCTGCGCGCGACGGAGGCGCGCCGCGGCGACCATCTTCATCGCGCGGGTGATCTTCTGCGTGCTCTTCACCGACGCGATGCGCCGGCGGATGGACTTCAACGAGGGCATCGCGTTCTCACTGCTCGGAGAAGGTCTCGGCGAACTCCTTCAGGGCCTTCTCCAGCTCTTCACAGTAGGGCTGGCCGTCCTTCTTGGAGGTCTTGATCTTCTGGTCACGGATGCCGGCCATCACGTCGCTGTACTTGGCGTTCAGGTGCGCCGTGAGCTCGCGCTCGTACTTCGCGAGGCTCTTCACCGCGTACTTGTCGAGGTGGCCCCGGTTCGCGGCGTAGATGATCGCGATCTGGTACTCCACGCCGAGGGGCGCGTACTGCCCCTGCTTGAGGATCTCCGTGAGGCGCTCGCCGCGCGCGAGCTGCGCCTGCGTGGCCTTGTCGAGGTCCGAGGCGAACTGCGCGAAGGCCGCCATCTCGCGGTACTGCGCGAGGGTCAGGCGCAGGGTGCCGGCGATGGCCTTCATGAACGAGATCTGCGCGTTGCCGCCGACGCGCGACACCGAGATGCCGACGTTGATGGCGGGGCGAATGCCCGAGTAGAACAGGTCGCTCTCGAGAAAGATCTGCCCGTCGGTGATCGAGATCACGTTCGTCGGGATGTACGCCGACACGTCGCCCGCCTGGGTCTCGATGATCGGGAGCGCGGTGAGCGAGCCGCCGGTGCCGGGCACCTTCTTGAGCTCCACCCCGTCGCCGTGCTGCTTGAGGTGCTCCTCGGCGTGGGCCTTGCCGAGCACGCCCACGTGCACCTTGCCGTCGACGCCCTTGGTGTCGCGCTTGACCTCGGCGCCCTTCTTCACGATCACCCACTCGTCGGCCATCTTGGCCGCGCGCTCCAGCAGGCGCGAGTGGAGGTAGAACACGTCGCCGGGGTACGCCTCGCGGCCCGGGGGGCGGCGCAGGAGGAGCGAGAGCTGGCGGTACGCCACGGCCTGCTTGGAGAGGTCGTCGTACACGATGAGCGCGTGCTCGCCGTTGTCGCGGAAGTGCTCGCCCATGGTCACGCCGGTGTAGGGCGCGATGAACTGCAGCGGGGCCGACTCGGACGCGCTGGCGGCGACGACGGTGGTGTACTCCATCGCGCCGAGCTCCTGGAGGCGCGCGACGACCTGCGCGACGGTGCCCTGCTTCTGGCCGATGGCCACGTAGATGCAGAACACCCCCTTGCCCTTCTGGTTGATGATCGTGTCGAGCGCCACGGCGGTCTTGCCGGTCTGGCGGTCGCCGATGATCAGCTCGCGCTGACCGCGGCCCACGGGGATCATCGAGTCGATGGCCTTGAGGCCCGTCTGCAGCGGCTCGTTCACCGTCTGGCGCTGGATGATGCCCGGCGCCTTGATCTCGATGCGGCGGCGGAAGGGGCTCTCGATGGGGCCCTTGCCGTCGATGGGCTGGCCGAGGGCGTTGACCACGCGGCCGACGAGGGCGGGGCCCGCGGGCACGTCGGCGATGCGGCCCGTGCGCTTCACCTGGTCGCCCTCCTTCACGGAGGTGGACTCGCCGAAGATCGCGACGCCGACGTTGTCCTCTTCGAGGTTCAGCACGAGGCCGAAGAGCCCGCCGGGGAACTCCACGAGCTCGCCGGCCATGGCGCCCGAGAGCCCGTAGATGCGGGCGATGCCGTCGCCGATGGTGAGCACGGTGCCCGTCTCGGAGACCTCGACGGACTTCTCGTAGTTCTGGATCTGCTTCTTGATGATCTGAGAGATCTCTTCGGCGCGGAGTTGCATCGTCTGTGATCCTTGGCGGCGCGGTCGCGAGCATCGCCCCCGCGCGTTGTCGTTAAAAACTCTTCAAAAACCCGTCTCAGGACGCGAGGGCCGCCGCGCGGAGCTGCTCCAGCCGCGTGCGCACCGACCCGTCGAACACCCTGTCTCCCACCCGGGCCACCACGCCGCCGATGAGCGTCGCGTCGACCTTGCGAGAAAGCGCGATCTTGCGCCCGGTGATCTTCTCCAGCGACGCCTGCACCCGCAGCGCCTGCGCGTCGGTGAGCGGCGCGGCGGAGGTGACCTCGGCCTTGACCTTGCCCGAGCGCTCGTCGACCAGCGCCTCGAGCGCGGCCGCGACCTCGGGGATCGCCGCGCCCCGGCGGCGGTCGGTGAGCAGCAGCGCCGCGGCGCGCACCGTGGCCGAGAGCCCCAGCCGGGCGGCGATGTCGCGCATCACCGCGTGCCGCGACTCCTGCGGGATCACCGGGCTCGCGAGGAGCGTGCGCAGCTCGGCGCTGCTCGCCACCGCGTCGCCGAGGGAGCGCACCTCGCGGGTGAGGGCGTCGAGACGACCCTCCTCCTCGCCGAGGGAGAGCAGCGCCT
>JBILLI010000769.1:0-3670 GCA_044376155.1 Polyangiales bacterium | reverse complement strand
CGAGGGTGCCCAGAAGGTCCCGCCCGGCGGTGTTGCGCAGCGTGGTGCGGTGAAAGCGCGCGCGAAACTGCGTGGCGTCGCGCAGCACGGCGTCGGGGAGGTCGGCGTTGGAGAAGTCGGCGTAGGTGAGGTCGCTGCCGGTGAAATCCGTGCCCACGGCCGCGGCCTGTGCGAACTGCGCCTGATAGAGGTCGGCGGAGAGAAAGCGCGCGCGGGAGACGTCGGCGCCCACGAAGAGGCACTGGCGCAGGCGGGCGCGCACGGCCACCACCTCGTTGAGCTTCGCGTCGAGGAAGCTCGCGTTGTCGGCGGTGACCTCGAAGAGGTTGGCCCCGCGCAGGTCGGCGCCCTGAAAGTTCGCCCGGTCGAGCTGACACCCGCGGAGGTTCGCGCCCTGGAGGTCGGCCTTCACGAACTGGCAGAGCGAGAGGTTGAGGCCCGAGAGGTCTGACCCGGCGAAGCGTGATTCCACCAGGGCCACGAGTCGCAGCTTCGCGCCCGCCCAGCGCACCGTGCGCAGGTCGGAGCGCAGCAGCACGGCCATGTCGAGGGAGGAGTGCGCCAGGGTCAGCGCGTCGAGGCGGCAGTCGAGGAAGGTCGCGCGCTCGATGCGGGCCTCGCCGATGACGGCCTGCGTGAGGTCGCACTCCACGAAGGCCGTGGTGAGGAGCTGCCCCCGGGAGAGGTCGGCGCCCACGAGGTGGCACGACATCATCCGGGTCGCGCCGAAATCGCTGCCCGCCATGCGGCACTCGTCGAGGCGGCTCTCGTGCAGCACCGCGCGCACGAGGTCGGCGCCCTCGAGGTCGGCGCCGCGCAGGTCGCAGCTCGAGAGGGTGGCCTCGCGGAGCTTCGCGCCGCGCAGCGTCGCGCGGGAGAGGTTCACGCGCTCGAAGATGCCGCCCGAGAGATCCGCCCCGGTCAGGTCGAGGCCCGAGAGGTCGACGTTCTCGATCACCTCCCCGTCGCGCACGTCGCGCTCCAGCGACTCGCGGTCCACGCTCACGGCTCCCCCCGTTGGACCACGCGGGCCTGCTCCAGCAGCGCGTCGGTGAGCGACTTCGCGCGCCCCCGGACCAGCGCGAGGTCGGCGCGAAAGAGGTTCGCGCCGGTGAGGTCCGCGCCCTGGATCACGGCCTTCTGCAAGATCGCGTTCATGCCGTTGAACGAGACCATCATGGCGTCGGTGAAGTCGGTGCGCACGGCCATGCCACCCCGCAGGGTGGTGAGGTAGAGCTGCCCGTCGCGCAGGTCGCACTCCGAGAGGTCGGCCCCGTCGAAGTCGGACTTCGAGAGCTTCGCGCCCGTCATGGGTGTGCCGCGGAGGTTGGCCTGCCGGGCCTTGCACTGCTGCAGGTCGGCGCCCGTGAGGTCGCTGCCGTGCACCACGCGCAGGTGGTTGATCGTGGCGCCGCGGAGGTTCACCTGCCGGGCGCTGGTCTTCACCAGCGCGGCGTGCTCGGCGCGGCACTGCGAGAGGTCGGCGCGGTCGAGGCGGCACTCGAGAAAGACCGCCTGCGTGAGGTCGGCGCCGGCGAAGCTGCACCCCGTGAGGTCGACCTGGAGAAAGATCGCCTCGCGGAGGCGCGCCTCGCGAAAGTCGGTCTCGCCGAAGGTGGCCTCCAGGAGGTCGGCCTTGAGCAGGTCGGCGCGGTGAAAGCGCGTGCGCGGCATCGACGCGGTGGCGAGGCACGCGCGAATCAGGTCCGCGCCGGTGAAGTCTGCGTCGGCGAGGTCGGCGCCGCCGAGGTTCGCGCCCTGCAGCCGCGCGCCCTGGAGGTTCGCGCCCCGGAGCCGCGCCCGCGCGAGCACCGCGCCCGTGAGGTCGACGCGGGAGAGGTCGCTGCCCTCGAGGTTGCAGCCTTCCATGTAGCAGTCGCGAAACGACCCGCCGCGAAGGTCCATGCCCGAGAGGTCGGCGCCCGTGAGGTCGGTGCCGTCGATGCGCTGCCCCGCGAGGATCGCCTCGGCGATGCGGTCGCGCCACCAGAGCGAGGCCTCCTCGGGCGCGCGCGCCGCGGGGTGCATGCGGTGGGCGTGATTGCGATAGGCGTTGAGCAGGGCCTGCTCGGCCACCACCAGCCGCGACTCCACCGTGGGGTCGTCGAGCAGCGCGCGCATCGCAGTGACGTCAGCCCCTTGCGCCGCAGCGCGTTCGAGCTCTCCGCGGAGCCGCGCGAGCTCGTCGCGGGCGCGGAACCTCGGCGGCCCGGCGTTGTGCTGCGCCACCGCGGCCTGCAGGGCGTCGAAGTCGACCCCGGCCTCGGTGCACGCCGCGCGGGCCTGCGCCACGGCGGTCACCCGGTGCGCCTCCGCGGCCTCGCGGGCGCGGGCGCCCTCGCGCTCGGCGTACTCCATCAGCGCGCCGATGTCGTTGGGGTCGGGCGCGGGGCCCGGCGCGGGCTCCACGGGGCGCACGAAGAGGGCGGGGTCGAGGCCCGCCTCGCGCACCTTGGCCTCCATCTTGTCGCGCTCGCGGTGGGCCCGGCGCTCCATGTTGCGCGCGCGGAGGTTCTCGGGCGTGGCGAGGGACGAGAGGGCCGAGACCACGGGGTCGGGCGGGGCGTCGAGGAGCTCCGCGGGCACGAGGTCCTGCTCGCGGAGCACGAACTTCGGCGCGTGGGTCTCGTCGAGGCGGTTGGCGCGCACGTGGGCGTAGTGCTCCAGGGCGCGGGGTTCGCCGATGCGCTCACACGCGAGCATCACGTCGTGCAGGTCGTGGCCGTCGTCGGTGTCGACCAGGGTCACCCCCCGAAAGACCATCGCGACGCGCTCGGCCTCGGGGAAGAAGTGCAGGGTGTCGAGGCGCATCCCGAGCTCAGCCCAGGGGCGGTCGCCGACGGTCACGAAGGCCCGCACCGTGAGCCCCGGGAGCACGCCCCGCAGGACGGGGTTCTCGGGGTGCATCCCCTCGAAGGCGTAGGACTCGTCGCCGCGCCACCACGCGTCGGCGCGCTGGTCTTCGGGGGCGACGTTGAAGAAGTTCCAGTCGATGTCCCGGGCGAGGCCGGGGAACTGGTCCTTGAGCCACGCGGCGTCGTAGGTGCCGATGCGCGAGAAGCGCTGGGGCCAGGAGAAATCCAGCGCGCCGAAGCCCACGGGCTCGGGGCGGTCCCCCGGGCTGCGCACCGGCCGCCGGGGGTCTTCGAGGTTGGGCAGCGGGTGCACCATCCCCGCGTCGGTGCTCACCGGGTTGCGCCCGCGCCCGACGGGGTTCCTCGGCTCGCCTTCCCCCCCGTACGCCCGGGACCAGTGCAGCGGCAGGGACGTGAAGGGCTCCGGCGCGCTCATCGCCCCCGCGATCCAGCGGCGGTCGCCCACCACCCGCACGTGCTTCTGCAACGGCCCCACCTGCGCGCGCACGTCCACCGCCGCGGCGCTCCCGCCGGGCGCGTACGCGCTGCCGGCCAGGAGGTACTCCGCCCGGGCCTTGGGCATGGCCTCGTCGAAGGCCGCGTCGCGCCCGAGCTTCTCGGCGAGAAAGCGCCAGAGCTCGGGCTCGGTGAGCACCGACGGGCGCTCGCCGAGGCGCACGAAGAGGCATCCCGTGACCGCGAGGTGGTAGCGCCGGTCGTACTCGAAGACCCGGGTGAGCAGGCCCAGGCGCAGGGGCTTGATCGCCTTCACATCAGGTTCATCCCGGTGAGGTCGATGTCGATCCCGCCGTTCT
>JBILLI010000767.1:0-3686 GCA_044376155.1 Polyangiales bacterium | reverse complement strand
GAGCCTACGCCAAACCGCGAGTGTGCATGGACCGCGTGGAGGGCTCCGTGCGCTGCGGTACGCTCGCGCGATGGACTCGCGGTGGAAGGCGGACTGCAAGGCGATGGACGATGAGGCGCTGCTCACCACCGTGCGCACCGCGCCCACGGGCGAGGGGCTCGACGACGCGTGGCGCGAGGCCCTGACGCGCGCGGAACTTCCTGGAGATGGCGTCGCCGAGGCGCTGCTGCTGCCCGAGGAGCTCACGCCGTTCCAGCGGCGGGTGGCCGAGGCCCTGGCCGCGCGCGTGGCGGGTGTGGTCCGACGTGCCGCGGTCCTCGCTGGAGCACGGCCAGGGCATTCCCCGGGAGCTCGTCGAGACGCTCTCGCCGGGTGAGCTCATCGAGGTCGCGGGCGAGGCCGTGCTTGAGCCCTACGGAGACTACGGCGCGGTGCTCGAGGAACGCCTCATGACCGCGCTCACCCACGCCGCCGATGCCGCGCCCTGGGCGCGCGGCGCGGTGGAGGCGGCCCTCGCGGTGGTCGACGGGGATCCCCGGCGCCACCGCGTGGTGGATCACTGGGAGCGGCAGACCCTCGCGGTGCTGGTGCTGCTCCCGCTGGTGCGCGCGGGCGTCCCGCTGGAGCCCGCGTGGGATGTGTTGGTCCCGCACACGGGCCCCGAGTCGTATGTGCGCGAGGTGCTCTTCGCGCTGCCGCCCGACCGTCGCGAGGCGGCGGTGTACCGCGGCATCACCACCACCTGGGGCGCCCGCGGCGACACGGTGATCAACGGCTTCTGGGAGAACCTCCGCGCGCTGGAGTGGGCGCCGTCGCTCCGCAGCGCGCAGTTCGTGGTGCGTCAGTGGCGGAGCTGCTCGCGGTACTACGCGAAGGCCCGGCCGAAGATCGAGGCGGCGTTTGCTCGCATCATCGCGGTGCACCCCGAGGTCGCCGAGGCGCTCAAGCCGCAGCGCCGCAAGGCTTCTGCGACGCCCGAGGCCGCCGCGCCGAAGCGCGGGCGCGTGACGAAGGGGTGACCGGGCGGCGCGTCTCGCAGCGCTCAGCGCGGGCGGCGCGCCGCGCGGGCGCACGGGTCCTGGCGGTAGAAGTCCGCGAGGAGGTCGTAGAGCGCGGGCAGCGCCTCGCGGAGCGCGACGGGGCGCTCGAAGAACGACTCCGTGGCGACCGCGAAGAACTCGGCCTCGTTCGTCGCGCCGTAGGGGTCGAGCACGCGGCGGATCGCGGGGTCGTTCTCTCGGAGCGCGAGGTACACCGCGCTGCACACCGACGCCCAGTCGGCGCGGCGCGCGCGGTCGGGCAGCGGCGGCGTCCCGTCGACCTCGCCGTCGAGCATGTCGATCTTGTGGGCGAACTCGTGAAAGACCACGTTCCGTCCGTCGTCGGGGCGTCGCGCGCCGCGGCGCACCTCATCCCAGACGAGGATCACCGGGCCGCCCAGGTGCGCCTCCCCCACGAGGGGCGCGGGCGCTCCCTGCACCTCCAGGGACTGCGCGAAGAATCCCCGCGGGCGCTCCGGCGGCACCACCGTGCTCGGGTACACCAGGATCGACGCGACATCGCCGTACAGCCCGTGGTCTCGCCCGAGGAGCAGCAGGCAGGCCTCCGCGGCGATGGTCACCTTGATCGCGTCGGTGAGCGCGAGGCCCCCGCAGCCCTCCCAGTGCTTCTCGGCGACGAAGACCTGCACGAGCTCACAGAGCCGCTCGCGCTCGTCGTCGTCGAGCCCCGACCACTGCGCGACGTCGCGCGCCATGATCGCGCGCCAGGCCTCCGGGAAGGGCGTTTCGAGCACGCGTCGACGGCGACGTTCGGTGAACCACGACAGCAGCATCGCGCGCGAGGGTAGCGGGTTTGACGGTCCCAGGGGGGCGCCCCGGCTGCCACCCACGAGGGGCTGGTGTCTCCAGGAGACCGCGCGGTCTGGGGAGGGGTCAGGGGTCCGCGGGTCGCAGCGCGGGCGAGAGCACCCCGTCGTAGGTCCGCGCGTCGGCGCTGCCGTGGCAGGTGTTGCACCCCACGCCCTCACCCGCGGCGTAGGGGTCTGACAGCCCCGTGCCCGGGTTGAGCCCGCGCGCGACGACGATCACCTGCCCGTTGGGGTCGAGCCGCAGGCGAAAGTGCTCCCAGCCCACGTTGCCCCGGGCGTTGTAGTTCCCGCCGCGCTTCACCGACGCGAAGACCTGCCACGTCTCGGGGGTGCCGCGCTCCAGCGTGCGCACGATGATGGCGCCCACGTCCCAGGTGCGGGCGCCCGCGCGGCGGGGACGGTTCTCGTAGGCGTACTGGTGCACGCCCTCGAGGTGTCCGCCCGCGGAGAAGCGCCCGAGGTAGGTGCGCTTCCACCCCCGAAAGCCCTGAAAATCAGGCGCGAACGCGATGAATGGTTCTCGCGGCCCGGCGTCGCCGCGACCTCGCGCGCCGCGGCACCCGGGCGACAGCGCGACGAGCAGCAGCGCCGCGCCGAGGCGCACGTCAGAACGCGCCCGCGGAGGGGAAGGCCGCGGTGCAGCGCGCGCGCACCGCCGGGTCCACGGTGCCCGCGGCGGGGAGCGTGGGCGGGGTCATGAAGGGCGGGTTCGCGAAGTCGAAGAGGTCGGTGGGGATGTTCGCGTTGGCGTCGCGGCGGGTGAGCGCCGGCAGGCCGAAGCGGGCCTCGATGAAGCGCAGGATGGACCCGTGGTCGAACGTGCGGTGCGAGACGTAGCGCCGCCGCGCGTAGGGCGAGACCACCATGAAGGGCACGCGCACGCCGTAGCGGTCGAAGCGGCCCTCGGCCGGGCCCGTACTCAGCCGCGGGGGGAGCGCGTCGGGCTCACACGCCGCGGGCGGGGCGACGTGGTCGGCGAAGCCCCCGTGCTCGTCGTAGACCACGAAGAGCGCGCTGCGGGACCACAGCGGCGACGCCATCAGCGAGCGCACGATGCGCTCGACCCAGCGCTCGCCCTGCATCGGGATGCCCGGCGGGTGCTCGTCCACGCGCTCGCCGCCGTCGCCGAGGTAGTTGGGCTCGATGAAGCTCACCGCGGGGAGGGTGCCCATGGCGAGGTCGCGGTGCAGGTCTTCGATGTTCGCGTAGTGCGCCCGGGTCTGCGTGCGGAGGATCCCGAAGTACGGGAAGAAGCCCACCATGCGGGCGCCGCCGGCGTAGTCCTTCCAGGTCACGCCCGCGGCGTCGAGGCTGCGAAAGACATGGTTCACGGGCGAATCACGGAGGTCTTGCGCCACGAGGTTGTTGTGCGCGAGGCCGAAGGACGTGCCCGCCATGAGGTACAGACGGTTCGGGCCGGTGGGGCCGAGCAGCGACGAGAAGTACCGGTCGCCCATCGCGAAGGTCGTGGCCAGCGCGTAGTAGAACGGGATGTCGGTCTGGTCGAAGTAGGTCAGTCCCCGCTCGCCGTGCGGGTCGTTGGTGACCACGAAGCCGTCCATGGCGCCGTTGTTGAACTGCCGGTGCACGGAGTTCCACCCGTGGGCCACGTCCTCGATGCAGCGCTCGGTGTCGTGCTGAAAGCGCACGGGCATCCCCTGCGCGTTGGGGTTGGACCAGTCGTCACCCGCCACGTCCACATCGGTCTGTCCGGCCTGCGGCAGCTTGCGGAAATAGTGGTCGAACGAACGGTTCTCTTGCATCACCACGAGGATGTGGTCGATGGGCATCTGCGACCCGAGGGGCACCTCGCGAC
>JBILLI010000765.1:0-3689 GCA_044376155.1 Polyangiales bacterium | reverse complement strand
GCACCCCTTGCGGCGCAATCCCTTCAGCGTGGGAGGAGACCCGGGTGACGACCTCTGCCTGCGGGCCTGGCCCGCCCACGCGCTGACCTTCACCCGGGTGCAGCACGGGCTCGCGCTCGAGGCCCATGCGCCCGACATCACCGTGGATCACCCGCTCGACGTCGGCGAGGTGGTGACCGTGCGACCGGGCACGCGGGTCTCGTGGGGCGGCGACACGCTCCTCGTGCTCGCGCTCGCGCACGACCTCCAGCAGGTCACCGCGCCGGTGCTCGCGCCGACGCTCCCGCTGCGCGCCGCGCTGCGCTTTCTCGCGAAGGGCGGCGAGCTCACCCTGGGCTTCGCGCAGGGCGACAGCACCGCGTGGCTGGCCGATCGGCGGTGCGACCTCGTGGCGGCGCTGCTGCGTCCGCCGCCGCCCTACGCCCCGGGCGAGGCCGTGCCCGACGAGCTGTTGCTGCCGCGCGTGTGGCCCGGCGCGTTCCTCGGGCGCACCGAGCTCAACACCCTGATTTTTCGCGCCCGCAAGGACCTCGTGAAGGCCAACCTCGACGGCGGCGCCCTCATCGAGCGGCGCGCGGGCTCGGTGCGCTTCGTGTTGGCCCCGCAGGCGACGGTGCGCGTGGAATCTGGCTGAGCGCCCACCCGAGCGCCACCGCCGCGACCACGAGCAGCCACGCCCACCCTCGGCCCCGCCGTGCGACGGGCGGTGCCGCCGGGACCGCAGGGCTCCACGGGGTCTCCTGCGCGTGGGCCGAGGCCGTGAAGGCCGCGTCGGCCGCGTCCACCGTGCGGGTCAACGCGTCGAGCAGGGCCCCGGCGTCGGGGTGTCGCGCGGGCGCGCGGCGATGGAGCGCGCGGGCGATCTCGGCCTCCCACGGACCCACCGCGACGCCCACCCGCCCCGGCGTGGGTCGCGTCTCGGCGAAGACCTCGGGCAGCAGCCCCGGCCCGTCGGCCGCGCGGTACGCCGTGCGCCCCGTGAGCAGCTCGGTGAGGATCAACCCCAACGCGTGCACGTCGGTCCATGGTCCGGTGCGGCCCTGCGCGAGCTGCTCGGGCGCGGCGTAGCGCGGGCTGACGGCGTGCGGGCGGCGCGTGCTCGTGACCCCTTCGACAGCTTCGTCGCCGGGCTCGCCGAGGCGCGCGGTGTCGAAGTCCACGAGGCGCAGGGGGTCACGCGGGTCGCCCGTGTGCACGAGGTTGTCGGGCTTGAGATCACGGTGCGCGAGGCCCACGCGATGGGCGACCGCGAGGCCCGACATCACCCCGCGCAGCAGCGCCAGCGCCGCCCCGGGCGCGACCGCGGCCCCCATGCGCCGCGCGAGCACCGCGGTCAACGCCTCGCCCTCCACCCACGGTCGCACGGACCACACCCACGCCCCCATCACCCCCCACGCCGTCGGCCGCGCGAGCGCGGGCGCATCGAGCCGCGCGAGGGCCTCGATGCGCCGCAACGCCTCGCCCCCTGCCTCCTCGCGCTGGACCTTGAGCGCGCAGGTTGTGTCGGTGTGGGTGTCGCGGGCCTGGAGCAGCGCGCGCTCGGCGCTGCGGGCGTGCACCGCGGTGACCGCGTAGCGACCGTCGACGAGGTCGCCCGGGGCGAAGGGCAGCGGGGCATCGAAGGGCGCGGCGCACACGGGACTTCCGAAGCTCTACCGCGTCGGCGGGTCGAGGGTGAAATCGGAGTGAAATCGGGCTCTGCCCGAACGCTCCCTAGGGTTGATCCGTGACCGTCGCACCCACCGGTGCCGCGGCCAGAAAGGACCCCACGGACCCCTTGGCGATCCCCTCCTCCCCTGTCCGTCGCTGCGCGCCTGGCGCCTTCGCGGGCGCGCTGTTGCTCCTCGCCGCCGCGGCCCACGCCGAGCTCCCGCTGGGCGGCGAACTGCCCCCCTTCGTGGTCGACGACATCAACGGCCGCGCCCACGGGAGCCACGAGCTCCGCGGGCGCCCCACGCTGCTGCTGGCGCTCACCGCCGGCGCCGCCGACACCACGATGCGGGCGTGGGGTGACGCCGCGACGCAGCGCCTCCCGGCCACCGTGCGCCGGGTGCAGATCGTCTCGATCGACGTGCCCTTCGTGGTGCCCACCGAGGTGCTGCGCGCCATCGCCCGCGACCGCTCCCCCGAGCGCGTGTGGCGGTACACCTGGCTCGACCGCGACGGCGCGCTGCGCGGCCCCCTCGGGCTCACCGAGAGCCCCGCGCCCTGGGCCTACGCGCTCGACGCCGGCGGAAGGATCGTGGCCCGCGCCCACGGCACGCCCGACTCGCCCGAGGCGATGGCGGTGTGGGAGGCCCTGCGATGAGCGCCCCCCGCTGCCCCTTCGCCCACGAGCGCGCGACCCGCGCGATGAGCGGGATCACCGTGGTCACCGGCGCCTCGGGCCACGTTGGGGTCAACCTCGTGCGCGCCCTGCGCGACGCGGGACGTCCCGTGCGCGCGGTGGTCCCGGCGCCGACGCGGGCGCTCGACGGACTCGACGTCGAGGTGGTCTACGCCGACGTGCGCCACCCCGAGACCCTGCGCGCGGCCTTTCGCGGGGCCGACACGGTCTTTCACCTCGCCGCGCGGATCTCCATCGACGCCGACCGCGACGGGCAGGTGCACGCGGTGAACGTCTGGGGCGCGCGCAACGCCGCCGAGGCCGCCCTCGCCGGGGGCGTGCGGCGCTACGTGCACATGAGCTCGGTGCACGCCTTCGACCTCACCCACCCCGGGACGCTCGACGAGGGCGCGCCCCGCGCGGGCGCCCACAGCGCGGCGTACGACCGCTCCAAGGCGCTCGGCGAGGCCGAGGTGCAGAAGGTCGTAGCCCGCGGGCTCGACGCGGTGATCCTGAACCCCGTGGGCATCCTCGGGCCCTGGGACCACGGCACGTCGCACACCGGCCGCGGCCTGCGCGACATCGCCCTGGGGCGCGTGCCCGTGGTGCCCGCCGGAGGCTTTCAGTTCGTCGACGTGCGCGACGTGGCGCACAGCGCCCTCGCCGCGGCGGAGCGCGGTCGTACGGGGGCGAACTATCTCCTCCCCGGCACGTGGGCGTCCTCTCTGGACCTCGCCCGCGAGGTGCTCGCCGTGGTGGGCGGACGTCCCCCCCGGGTGCTCCCCGCGCCTGTGTTTCACAGCGCCGCACGGGTGATCACCCTCGGCGCCCGCACCCTCGGTCGGCCCTCGCTGCTCACCCCCGAGATGGTGCAGACGCTCCAGGCCACCGCCGACATCTCGGGCGCCCGCGCCGCCGAGGACCTCGGGCACCGCCCCCGCCCGCTGTGCGACACGGTGCGCGACACCATCGCGTGGTACCGCGCGCACGGACTCCTTCGCGCGGAGGTGGCCGCGTGAGCGCCCCCCCCATGCTGCCGGGCCTGCCCCTCGTGGGCCACGCGCTGGAGTTCCGCCGCGACGCCCTCGGGCTCTTTCGCCGCGGCTACGAGCGCTTCGGACCGATCTTCGGCATCCGCCTCGCCACCACCCCCGCGGCCGTGCTCGTGGGCCCCGAGCTCCTGCGGGTCTTCTTCGAGCGCACCGACCACGAGCTCGACATGGGCGAGGTCTACGGCTTTCTCCAGCCCATCCTCGGCGACCGCGTGCTCTTCACCGCGCCCCGCCGCGAGTACGACGAGCAGCGACGGATCATGCTCCCCGCCTTCGGCGGCAAGAAGTTCCGGAGCTACGTCGCCGAGATG
>JBILLI010000766.1:0-3689 GCA_044376155.1 Polyangiales bacterium | reverse complement strand
CCGATTCGCTTGAACCTCCGAAATCGCTGTGTCTGCCGTCAAAATCCGAGATGTGTCCCGAGGTGAACCCGAGGCGGGGGAAGGGCGTGGGGATGGGGGCCAACGTGGCGGAGTTCTGCGCGACGCCGAACGGTTCACCCGACGCGTGAAGCCAGACGGCAGGAGTCCCCCGTCCCCCGTCGATGCACCTCCGCCGCAAGGGGATGGCCGGGCTCTTCGGGTCCGACGACCTCCTCCACGGCTTCCTCGACAGGGTCGAGAGCCTGGAGTTCAAGGCGGAGGCCGAGCAGGCGCGCGAGGAGGCCGCGTTATGCTCGACGAGAGACGGTAGCGCGCGGGCGGCGCATCCGATGATGGGCACAAAGCCCCTGCGGCACAGACACTTCCGCTTGGATCAAGACCGCCTGCTGCGCATCCCGTGGGCCCGCGGATCCGCTCCCTCCGTGCGCCGCGTGACCCCCTCGGGCACAGTGCGCCCATGATCACCCCCGCCGACGTGCTCCGCGCGTGGTTCGACACCGACGACGCTGCGGCCATCACCGCGCCCCTGATGGACCGCTGGTTCAAGTCCGACCCGGACTTCGATGCATCCCTCCGCGAGCGCTTCGGCGCGCACATCGACGACGGCGCGCGCGGCGCTCTCGCGGCGTGGGAAGCGTCCCCCGCGGGCGCCCTCGCGCTGGTGGTGCTGCTCGACCAGTTCTCGCGCAACATCCACCGCGGCTCTCCCCTCACCTACGCGGCCGACCCCGCGGCCCTCCGCCTCGCCGAGCGCATGGTCGCGCGGGGCGACGACCGCCGCGTCGCGTGGCTCGCGCGATCGTTCGTGTACCTCCCCTTCGAGCACGCCGAGTCCCTCCCCGCGCAGGACCGCGCGGTGGAGCTCTTCACCGCCCTCGCCGCCGAAGCGCCCGCGCACCTCACCGCGCTCGGCGCGAACCTCCTCGACTATGCGCACAAGCACCGCGCGGTGGTCGCGCGCTTCGGGCGCTTCCCCCACCGCAACGCAGACCTCGGCCGCGAGAGCACTGCCGAGGAGCGAGGCTTTCTCGAAGGCGGCCGGGGCTTCTGATCGGCCCACGCGCCGTCACGTCGTCGACACGCGCACCGCGAACACGGTATCGTCCCGCCATAAATGCTTCGGGGACCCATCGCCCTCGCCCTCACGCTGCTGCTCGCGCCCGTCGCGGCATCTGCGCAGCCCGCCGACCCCGCGCGCGACGCCGAGGCGCGGACCCACTTTCAGGCAGGGCGAGACGCCTTCTCGCGCGGTGATTTCGCCGGCGCCGCCACGGCGTTCGAGCGCGCCTACGCGCTCTCCCGGCGCCCGCAGCTGCTCTACAACATCGGCCGCGCGTATCAAGAACAGCTCCGGTGGGAGGACGCGCACCGGTCGTTTCAGCACTACCTCGACGCGCTCCCCAGCGCGCCCGACCGCGCCGAGGTCGAGGGGCGCCTGCGCATCATCGAGGTCGCCATGACCCACACCGCCCCGACGCCCCCGCAGGTGGTGGTGGTCGAGCGCCCGGTGCCCCTGCCCCCGCCTCCCGAGTCCCACCCCTGGCGCACGGTGTTCTGGGTCGCGGGCAGCCTCACCCTGCTCAGCGGGGCGGCCACCGTGGCCGTCGGGGTCTTCGCCGACCAGCGCTACAACGAGCTGCTCCAGAGCTGCGCGCCGCGGTGCCGCGAAGACGACGTGCGGGACATGTCCCTGCGCACCGGGCTGGTGAACGGCGGGATCATCACCACCTCGGTGCTCCTCGCGGGCTCCATCACGGCCTTCGTGCTCGACCGCACGCAGCGACGCGCGCCCACCGGATTGCTCCCGCGGGCCTCCGTGGCCCCCCTGCGCGACGGCGCCGCCCTCGTGCTCCAGGGGAGCTTCTGATGCGCCGCGCGCTCCCGCTCTCGCTCCTCGCCCTGGGCTGCTCCTACGACCTCTCCGCGCTGCGCAACGACGCCGCCGTGAGTGACCGCCCCGTCGCGGTGATGGACCGCCCGACGGTCACCGACACCGGGGTCTCGCTCGACATCATCGACATCCCGCCGCCCGACGACACCGGCCCCACGCGCCTGCCGCGCACGGGCCCCTGCATGCAGCCGCACACGAACCTCAACACCCAGCGGGCGGCGCAGATGATCCCCGAGGGGGCGCCCTTTCTCACGTCGGTGCTCGACACCACCGGCGGCATTGAGGGCGTGACCATCCCGGGCACCGTGCCGCCCAATTGCGGCGCGCAGGACATCCGCCAGCCGGGCGTGGCGCCCACGCTGCGCATCCTGAGGTACGAGGTCCAGCGCGGGCCGCGGGTGACCCTCAGCACCAACACGGGCGCCTGCGGCTCGGGCGACGTGCGGGTCATGGCCTGGACGAGCTGCGACACCCTCCAGGCGCGCTCGATGCCCCTGGGCTGCAGCGACGACGACAACTTCCGGCTCTGCGGCACCTGCGCGAGCACGGCCAACGACGGGGTCTGCAGCGCGTTTCAGTCGTCGCTCACGGTGGGCAACCTCGTGCCGGGAGACATCCTCTGGTTTGGGGTGCACACCTTCCAGTCGTCGACGATGAACCCCGCGAACGGCCCGTTTCGCGCGTGGGTCGGCGAGAACGCGCTCACCCCGACGTCGCTGCCCGTGGACGCGCAGTTCGTCTCCAACCGCTGCACCTGCCAGAGCACCACGCCCGGGGTGGTGCGCACCGTGCGGTGGCCCGAGTCCGCCGACTACGGCGCGTCCATGCCGCGGAACTTCTTCCTCGCGCAGGATCAGACCGGCGTGCTCGGCATGCGCGACGTGCCCGGGCTCACCAGCGTGCTCGGGGTCTCCGCGCGCTTCACCATCGCCTCGGTGGTGCGCGACACCGACCCCGCGTGCTTCGAAGACCCCTCGGCGATCCTCGACCTCGTGGTGGGCAACCAGGCCGAGGGCTGGGTGGTCGCGTCGGCCGTGCTCAACGCGAACTCCGCGCGCGCGCCGCTCACCGTGAGCTTCCCCTACACCCCGGTCTCCCGCGCCGCGGGCGCCGCCCTGGGGATCACCCCCACGCGCAACACCACCCGGTACAACTTCGAGCTCCGCATGCGCCGCAGCCTGCCCGACAAGAAGTGCGTGAAGCTCTTCCTCGACCTCACGGCCGCCGCGCAGAACAACGTGACCCTCTACGGCAACTGATCCCGCTTCACCTCCCCCGCCGCGGGGACTAGACTCCCTGGCGCGCACGGCGCGCGACGAGGGACGAGGGTAGAGCGCATGCAGATGATCGAGCGGATCGCCGCGTTGCAGGACTACGACCAGTACCGGGACCTGCACTGGGAGGGCAGCTTCGAGGACTACCTCGAGATCGTGAAGGCGCGGCCAGAGGTCACGCGCAACGCCTTCCAGCGCCTCTACGACATGATCAGCACCCGCGGCGCCGACGAGTACGTCGACAACAAGAAGAAGATCACGTCCTTCGGCTTCTTTCAGGACACCGCCAACGGCGGCGCCGACGCGGTCTTCGGCCTCGACATCCCCCTGCAACGCCTCGTGAACGTGCTCAAGGCCGCCGCCGAGGGCTACGGCCCCGAGCGCCGGGTGATCCTCCTGCACGGCCCCGTGGGCAGCTCCAAGAGCACCATAGCCCGGCTGCTCAAGAAGGGCATGGAGGACTACTCCCGCACCCCCGAGGGCGCGCTGTCCACGTACTCCTG
>JBILLI010000764.1:0-3691 GCA_044376155.1 Polyangiales bacterium | reverse complement strand
ACACTCCGATCCCGCGCGTCTCTGGCGGCGCTCCCATTTCGCGTGTCCCGCGCGACGCTCCCATCCCGCGCGTCTCGGACTCCCCTTCTCCTGCCGGACAACCGGCGGGAGAAGGGGTTTGGGGGATGAGGGCCGTCAAGACGCCACGCGCAACTTCTTGCGTGGGTCGCAACAGAAGAAGAGCCGCACCCGATGCGGCTTGAGGGGCGCGACCGCGATGACGTTCACCGGCCGGGGACGAACCCGCTCGCCCGCGCCTGATCCGGTCGCGCGCCTCCCGTCGCCCCGCGCCCGCCGCAGGGCGACGGTCACCCCCCGCAGCACTTCTTGTACTTCTTGCCGCTGCCGCAGGTGCAGGGTTCGTTGCGCCCGGGGGTCGCCGCGGCCCGCACGGGCTGCGCCACGAGGAGGCGTTGCTCCAACTGGAACGGGCGGAGGTACAGCAGGGCTCGCTCGGTGCTCCAGGCGCGGGTCCACTCGGCCTGCATCGCCTGCGGGTAGTAGAGCGCAGCGAGCGACGCGGGCGCCACGACGGTCGTGGCCGCGAGCCAGAACTCGGGCTCCTTCAGGTAGGGATAGAACGGCTGCGCGTCGTCGACGAGGATCGCCGCGTGGAGGTCCGCGGGGGTCTCGGCGGGGCGGGTGAAGTGATAGGGGGACTTCGCGTCGAAGCCTGCGGTGAGGCGAACGAGCCGCTCGCCCGCCGAAGACCGCACCCACGCCTCGGCAGGCCCCGGATCTGCGACGAAGTGCGCGCCGAGGGCCCCGAGGTGCTTCAGGAGATCGGCGGCCACATCGCCCGTGAGCGGCGCGCCGGGTTCGATGTGCAAATGCTTTCGGACCTCGGCGCGAAAGCGCGCGCGGCGCAGCGCGAGGGCCGTCAGCCCGAAGACCGCCGTCACCCCCGTCCAGGTGTTCGATGACGTCGTCGCCGCCTTCAGCGGCGCCAGCGCGGGACGCCCGATGCGCGCGGCCATCCACGCCGCCCGCAGCGCCGCGCCGTTGGTGCCCACCAGGAAGATGTGCCGGAGCATCGACAGCAGCGCCGCCCCGCTCTGCTCCGCGCCCAGCTTCGTGGCGCGCTCGAAGAAGCTCGCCGACACCTCGCAGTCCACGAGGATCGCCCCCAGGTGCAGCACCGCCCAGGTCTCATGGAAGAACGCCCGGAGGCGTTGCGCGTGGCGCGGCGCGTCGATGTCACGGACCATCGCGAGAACATCGCGCCCGGTCTCGAGCACGCCGAGGTCGGAGACGAGGTGGTGCCACAGCTCGGCGTAGATCGTCGGCGCCCAGAACCGCAGCGCGACGATCTCCTCGCGCGCGAGGAACTCCCCGCCCGTGTAGATCCGCCCGAAGAGCCGCCCGAGGGCGCCGTGGCGTCCCACCTGCTTCTCGGCCATCGCGCGCATCTCCCGCGTCGCCGCGAGCCGCTGGGAGAGCGCGTCGAGCGTCGACCGCGGGAGCACCGGGAGCGCGCGGGGGTGCATCCCTTCGCCGAGGCAGGTCACGAAGTGCCCGTCGCGGGCGACCACCACCCACGGGCCGTTGTCTCCCTCGCCGAGCGAGATCGCCACCCGCGGCGCCCCCTCGGGCACGAGCTTCGAGTCGAGCAGCGCGCGCACCAGCTCGGGGTCGCGGTAGAGCCCGAGGGCGTACTCCACCGTCGGCCGGTTCACCCGGTCGAGCCGCGAGAGGAAGTGTCCGTCGTGCCCCACGGCCTGCGCCTCGCGACCTCAGCCCTGGGGCGCGGGTTCGGTCTCGGGGGTCGCCGCGCGGCGCAGCCGCACGATCGCGTAGAGCGAGGGCCACAGCGCGTCGGGGTCGCCGTCGTGACGCTCCAGAAAGCGCCCCGCGGCGGCGACTTCGCCGTAGTGCGCGAGCAGGGCGGACCACCCCCGCGCGACCTCCCGGGCCCACTTCGCGCTCTCGCCCTTCGCGCTCCCGAGCTGCGCGAGGAGGGCGCCGGCCCGCTGGCGCGCGTCGCGGGCGTCGTCGGCGCGGTAGAGCTTGCGGTCCTTCGCGAGCTCGATGCGGGCGTCGGGGTCTTCGTAGAGCGCGGCGAGGCGCTGGAGATCCAACGCGAGGTCGAGGTAGACCGACCCCTCGACGGCGGAGATGTCGTCCAGCTCGGCGCGCACCGCCGGGTCGTCGCCGAGGTTGTAGTCCGCGCAGCGCAACATCCGTCCCCGCAGCGCGCGTGCCTTCTCCAGGTCCGTGGGCGACACCTTCGCGCCGGCCTCGGCGCTGGCGACCTGGCGATAGCGCACGCGGGCGTACCAGAGCGCGTCCAGCGTCGTCCCGAGGTCCTCGACGTGCGCCGCGTCGAAGCTCGGGAGCTTCAACAGCGCCGCGCCCCAGGCGCCCCCGCGGAGCCGCGCCAGCGCAGCCCGCACCTGCGGCACCACCCACTCCACGTTGCGCCGCGGCTGTCCCGACAGGGTCGTCAGCCCCGACGACGGCCACTTCGCGCTGATCACCTTCCACGCCGCTTCGGCCACCGCGAGATCGGGCGCCAGCGTGGTCTCGGGCGTGACCGACGGTGACGGTGCAGCAACGGCCGCGGCTTCTCTGGACTTCTTTCCCATCCCGAGAGGGTCGTATAGGTCCTTTCGGCGCGCAAGAACGCCCCCGGGCGTTCCCATCGAGCCGGATCGATGCCAGGGATCGGGTTGAGGCGATCCAAGGGATCGGGTTCGGGGGTCGCGACGGGGTTCGGGGGGTTCCGCAGGCGCGGGGGCGCGCTCGGAGCACGCCTCGAGGCGTCGTCGCTCGACGATCCCCCCCACGACATGCGCAACCACGTTCCGTGATCGCCCTGGAAACGCCTGCGTCCTCGGGCTTCGTGCGTTGACGGCCCCCGCGGCGTGCTCCGTTCGGCACACATCTCGGAAATGTGCTTGTTCTCGTGGGCGAGACGCGGGTCGGGTGAGTGATCCGCGCTCGGGGTGATAGCGTGCGCGCGGCCATGACCGACACCGCCCGCACTCCGTATCGCGCGCTCGAACGCCCCGCGCCCACGGGCGTCTCGGGGTCGTACACCCACGGCTACGCGCCGCTGGCCAACACCTTCGCCGACAGCGTGCAGCGCGGCGAGGAGATCGGCGCGGCGCTCACGGTCTACCACCGCGGGGCGTGCGTCGTGGACCTCTGGGCGGGCCACGCCGACCTCGCCGCCCGCACCCCGTGGACCCGCGACACCCGCGCGCTGGTCTTCTCGGTGACCAAGGGACTCGCGGCCATGGCCCTCACGATGCTCGGCGACCGCGGCGCGCTGGACTGGGATCGCCCCGTGGCCGACCTCTGGCCCGCCTTCGGTGCCGCGGGGAAATCCAAGATCACCCTGCGCACGCTGTTCAACCACCGCGCGGGGCTCCCGGCGCTGGAGGCACCGTTCACCCTCGACGATTTCACCCGCGACGAGATGGTGCCCCGCATCGAAGAGGCCCTCGCGCAGACCGCGCCGCTGTGGTCCCCGGGGGAGGATCAGGGCTACCACGCGACCACCTACGGGATGTACCTCAACGCGGTCTTTCAACGGCTCCAGGGCGAGAGCGTGGGGCGCTTTCTGCAGCGCGAGGTCTTCGACCCGCTGGGCGCCGATGTCTCGCTCGGGACCCCCGTCGAAGACGACGCCCGCACGGCCGCGCTCTATCCCCCCACGAACGCGTCGCGCATCGCGAACATGGTGGGC
>JBILLI010000763.1:0-3695 GCA_044376155.1 Polyangiales bacterium | reverse complement strand
CGCGTGGCTCACGAGCCGGCGCCCGAGGTTCGTGCAGCTCGACCGGGCCACGGCCTCGGTGCAGCCCGTGACGCTGCCGGTTCCGCAGGGGACGATGAGCACGGGCTGCGAGGCGCCGTTCACGTCGAGCACGGTGCCGTTGGCGTCGGCGCACACCGAGCTCACGCAGGTCTGCCCGCCGCCGCAGGTGACGCCGCAGGCGCCGCAGTTCGCGTTGCTGGTCGCGAGGTTCACGCAGGTCCCGTTGCAGCGGGTCTCGCCGGTGGCGCAGGGCGTGAGGCAGACGCCGTCGGCGCAGCTCTGCCCGCTGCTGCACGCGCGGCCGCAGGCGCCGCAGTTCGCGGTGCTGGTGCCGGTGTTGGTCTCGCAGCCGTTGCCCGGGTCGCCGTCGCAGTTGCCGAAGCCCGGCACGCAGGCGCCCACCACGCAGCTCCCCGACGCGCACGCCGCGACGGCGTTGGGCACGGCGCAAGGCCGCGAGCACGCGCCGCAGTGCTGCGGGTCGTAGCGGGTGTCGACGCAGCTCCCGCTGCAGCTCGAGAGCGGCGCGGCGCACACCGCCCCGCAGGATCCCGCCGAGCACGAGAGCCCCGAGGGGCAGCTGCGCCCGCACATCCCGCAGTTGCGCGGGTCATTCGTGAGGTCCACGCACTGCCCGCTGCACACGCTCTGCCCGCCGCCGCAGCGGGTCACGCACATGCCCGCGGTGCAGGTCTGCGTGTCGCCGCACGCGTTGCCGCACATGCCGCAGTTGCCGCGCTCGGTGAGCAGGTCGCGGCACACGCCGCTGCAGTTGGTCGTGCCCGTGGGGCAGGTGACCGCGCAGGCGCCCGCGACGCACGACTGCCCGCTGGGGCAGGTGGTGCCGCAGGCGCCGCAGTTCGCGTTGTCGGTCTGCAGCGCGCGACACGAGGCCCCGCAGCGGGTGAGCCCGGCGCCGCAGGAGGCCTCGCAGCGCCCGGCGACGCAGGCCTCGCCCGCGGCGCAGGTGTTGCCGCACATGCCGCAGTGGAGACGGTCGGTCTGCAGGTCGCGGCAGGCGCCCATGCACGCGGTCTGTCCGGTCGCGCAGGTGAGCGCGCAGGCGCCGCTGGCGCAGACCTGTCCCGCGGGGCAGGCGTTGTTGCACGCGCCGCAGTGGGCGTTGCTGGTCTGCAGGTCGCGGCACACGCCCGCGCAGTCGGTGGTCCCCTGGCCGCAGCTCGACGCGCAGCGCCCGGCGTTGCAGAGCTGCCCCGCGGGGCACGCGCTGCCGCACATGCCGCAGTGGGCGTTGTCGGTCTGCAGGTCGCGGCACACACCACCACAGGCCGTGGCGCCCATGGGGCAGCTCACGGTGCACGCGCCGCGCTCACACACCTGGCCCGCGGCGCAGGCGTTGCCGCAGGTGCCGCAGTTGGCGCGGTCGTTCATGGCGTCGACGCAGCTCGCGACGCCGCCGTCCTCGCCGCCGCAGCGCCGGAGGTTCGCGGCGCACTCGAGCCCGCAGCGCCCCTCGGAGCACACCTGCCCCGCGGGGCACGCGTTGCCGCACATGCCGCAGTTCGTGCGGTCGGTCTGCACGCTCGCGCAGACGCCGCTGCAGAGGGTCTGCGACGACGGGCAGCTCTGGGTGCAGGCGCCGTTCACGCAGACGTTCCCCGCGGGGCAGGCCATGCCGCAGGCGCCGCAATTCTGGGCGCTGGTCTGGGGGTTCACGCACTGCCCGTTGCAGGCGCGCTCGCCCGTCGCGCACACCACGTCGGCCGGCGGCAGCGCGGCGTCACCGGGGCCGACGACGGCCGTGGGGCTGCTGCACGCGTGCAGCGCAACGAGGGCCGAGACCCTCAGGAGTTGAGACCATGTCTTGGACATCAAGGAACCTCCGCGTGGGGGCGGCGAGGCCGCGCCCGGGTGTGCGAAGATCCGCCGTGAGAGCTCGGGATGGCAATTCTCCGTCGGGGAGAATCAGCAGGGGCAGCCGTGCTGGGGGAAGCGGGTGCTGATCACGGGCTCGTAGCCCGCGGGGCCGAGCCAGAGCAGGTCGTCGCCCGCGAAGAACTCCGGCGCGCCGTCGCCGTCGGCGTCGAGGGCGCGGGTCACCGTCGCGGAGGACGTGGTGTCAGGCGCGGTGCGCGGCACGAGCTGCTCTCCGACGCGCTCGAAGATCTGGAGATGCGCGCCCGAGAAGCCCCCGCAGCCCTCGAAGGGGACCTCGGCGCGCACGGTGACGAAGATCCGGGCGCCGCCCTCAGCGCGCCACACGCGCACGTCGGGGGTGTTGCCGCGAAAGGAGTCCCAGCGCACGGTCGCGGCGAGGGGCGCGCCCTCTTCGTTGGGGGAGTCGTGCAGCATGGCCTGGAGCTCACCCCACCGCGGCGTGGCGCGAAACGCGGCGAGCGCGAGGGCGCGGGTGAGCGCGTCGGCGGGCGCGTCGGCGAAGGGGGTGACGTCACCGTCGAGGGGCGTCGCGTGGGTCGCCTCGGGGCACCCCTCTGACGGGATCACCGCGACCAGCATGCGCCCCCCGGCGCCGAGGTCCCACGCCTCTCGGAGCAGCGCCTCGTCGCGCACGCGCACCCCGCGGGCCTCGTCGATGCCGCCGTCCCAATACCCCTCGCTGCGCATGTTCTCCGAGAACCGGGAGAGCACCGACTGCACCGTCGCGCGAACCTCGCACCGTGCGCCCGAGGGGTCGTGCAGGCGCAGCGCGCGCTCGCCGCGCCAGGCCCGCGGCACGTCGGCCTCCCGCGCGTGGCGATCCAGCGCGTAGGGATACCCCATGTCGACGAAGTACGGGATGCCCTCGCCGACGTCATCGCCGAGCCCCGAGGCGACCACCACGTAGCGAAGGTTCCCGTGGCGGAGCACGGGCAGCACCGCGCCCTCCCACGCGCGCGGCGCCTCGTCCCGGGGGCGCGCGGCGACCTCGCCCGCGACGGGCTCCAGCGAGGGCAGGGTGGACCCATGGTCGTACCCGCAGTGCATGAAGGAGAGCGCGAGGGCGGCGAGGGCGCGGTGCACGTTCATGGCAGAGCCTCCGGGCGAATCTGCCGCGAGGGACAATCACTCCACGTGCCACGGCGGAACCCGGCGCGTCGTCGCGAGGGCACACGCGCGACCGTGGGCGCGGGGCCACGGCGCGGTGGTGGGCCTCACCGCGGTGCGGTACCGTTTGGGCGATGAGCACCGCATGGGTCGCCGAGGTCGTGCGTCCGGTCCCGCGAGAGGATGATCGCTGGCTGCTCGACGAGGACGACGTGCCCGAGAGCCCGCTCCATGACCTTGTGATCGACCTGATCACCCGGGTGCTCCGCGCGTGGGTGCGGCGCACGGGCCGTGACCTGTCGGTGCACCGCAACATCGCGCTGCGCTGGAACCCCGCGAAGCACCGCATGGGATGTGACCCCGACGTCTGCGTCGAGGAGCCCGCGCTGCCCGAGACGGAGACGTCGATCCTGCTGTGGAAGCCCGGCCACACGCCCCCGCGCGTCGCGGTGGAGGTCGTGAGTGAGGGCACCGCCGCCAAGGATTACCTCGACAACCCCGACCGCTACGCTGCGTGCGGCGCCGGGGAACTGTGCATCTTCGACCCGCTGCTCCTTGGCCCCGAGGAGAGCGGCGGTCCCTGGCCGCTGCAGGTGTACTCGCGCCGACCGGGCGGACGATTCTTGCGGGTGTACGCGGGGGAGGGACCCGCGTTCAGCGAGGTCCTC
>JBILLI010000762.1:0-3698 GCA_044376155.1 Polyangiales bacterium | reverse complement strand
ACGCGTTCGTAAAGGCCCAACGTTCCACCAGCGAACGCCCCAGGCGCCCGCCGCAGCGGCAGGGCTCAACGGCGCGGACCGGCAGATCCTTGATCGGACAGGCGGGATTCTCGACAACGACAAGCGGACGACGCGGGGCGCGTCGGGAGACGGGTCACACGGCCGAGGCGGCGAGGTCCCCGAGCGGCACGGTCTCCCCCGCGGAGGACTTTTCGGTCCGACGCACGCTCAACACCGGCACGGGTGAGCGGCGCACGATGCGCTCTGCCACGGAGCCCAGCACGAGGTGCGCGAACCCCGTGCGCCCGTGGGTGCCCACGACGATGAGGTCGGCGCCCACCTTCTCGGCGATCTCGATGACGGTGTCGACCACCGGACCGACCTCGATGCGCACGTTGGCGTCGATGGCCTTGTCGACGATCTGATCGCGGTCCTGGGTCATCCACGCGAGGGCCTGCTCGCGCGCGAAATCCACGACGGTGATGGGGATGCCGCCGGGCGCGGGCGCGATCATGGTGCCCGTGTCGAGCCCCGGGGGGAGCTCGGTGACGTGCAGCACGAGCAGCCGCGCGCCGTGGGTGACCGCGAGGTCCGACGCGATGCGCAGCGCCTGACGGGCGCCTTCAGAGAAGTCCGTGGGGACGAGGATGGTCTTCCAGTTGAGCATGGTGATGCCTCCGCATGCGCAGAGTGCACCACCGATGCCAACCGTGCGCGGGTCACATGTGGGCGATGACGGCGCTCGCGAACTCGGAGCACTTCACCTTCTTCGCGCCCTCCATGAGCCGTGCGAAGTCGTAGGTCACGGTCTTCGCGCCGATGGCGCCGTCCATGCCCTTGATCACCAGGTCCGCGGCCTCCTTCCACCCGAGGTGGCGGAGCATCATCTCGCCCGAGAGGACCACCGAGCCCGGGTTCACCTGGTCGAGGTTGGCGTACTTCGGCGCGGTGCCGTGCGTGGCCTCGAAGATCGCGTGGCCCGACACGTAGTTGATGTTCCCGCCGGGGGCGATGCCGATGCCGCCCACCTGCGCCGCGAGGGCGTCGGAGAGGTAGTCGCCGTTGAGGTTCAGCGTGGCGATCACGTCGAACTCCTCGGGGCGGGTGAGCACCTGCTGGAGGGTGATGTCGGCGATGGAGTCCTTGATCATCAGCTTGGACTTCCACTTGCCAGCGCCGTGGGTCTCCCACAGCGCCAGCGCGGCCTCGACCTCGGCGACGAGCTCGGCCTGCATGTCCGCGGGGGCCATGTCGTAGCCGGGCTCGACGGCCTTGGCGTTGTCGAGCGCGGAGAGGTTCGGGTTCGCCTCCTTGTTGCCGAGGATCCACGACTCGCGCTGGGTCACCACCGCGTCGCGGAACTCGCGCGTGGCGAGGGCGTAGCCCCAGTCACGGAACGCGCCCTCGGTGAACTTCATGATGTTCCCCTTGTGCACGAAGGTGACGCTCTTGCGCTTCTCGTCGAGGGCGTACTGAATCGCCGCGCGCACCAGCCGCTCGCTGCCCTCGCGGGACACGGGCTTGATGCCCACGCCCGAGGTCTCGGGGAAGCGGATCTTCTTCACGCCCATCTCGTTCTGCAGGAACGCGATGAGCTTCTGGGCGCCCGCGCTCTCGGCCTCCCACTCGATGCCGGCGTAGATGTCCTCGGTGTTCTCGCGGAAGATCACCATGTCGACCTTCGACGGGTTGCGCACCGGCGAGGGCACGCCCTGGAACCACCGCACCGGGCGGAGGCAGACGTAGAGGTCGAGCATCTGGCGCAGCGCCACGTTGAGCGAGCGAATGCCCTTGCCCACGGGGGTGGTCAGGGGGCCCTTGATGCCGACGAGGTAGTCCCTGAAGTCGTCGACGGTCTCGTCGGGGAGCCAGTTGTCGAAGAGCTTCTTGGACTTCTCGCCCGCGTAGACCTCGTGCCAGGCGATCTTGCGCTCGCCGCCGTAGGCCTTCTCCACCGCCGCGTCGAGCACCCGCACGCTGGCGCGCCAGATGTCGGGGCCGGTGCCATCGCCCTCGATGAAGGGGATGATCGGGTTGTTGGGCACGCTCAGGTGACCGTCGGCGCCGCGCGTGATGGCCTCACCCGTGGTGGGCCTGGGAAACGCTCTGCTCATGGTTCGCTCCTTCAACCGCGCGCGTTCGCCGCTGCGTTCGACCGGCGTCGCGTCGGGGCGCGGGTTGTACCAAAGGCCACCGCGCGCCGTCGATAGCGCCTGGGCGCCTCTCGGCGCTATGGTCCGCCGCCTCATGGACCCCTCCCCCGACGACGCCCCCTCGCCCCTCGCCCAGTCCCAGGCCACCTGGGCGGCGCGCTTCGGCTGGCTCGGCGGCGGCGCCCTCGGGGTGCTCCTGGGCTTCGTGCTCACCTGGTGGATCGAGACCCGCTGGCTCCACGGCCGCGTCGGCAACCCCACGGCCACCGCCACCACCGCCTCGGGCGTGCTCGTGCCCGCGCTCTTTCTCGTCGGCGCCCTCGCGGGCTACGCCTTCGGCGAGCGCGGCGGCACGCGACGTCTCAAGCTCCTCGGCACCGCGGCGGGGCTCCTCGTGGCCGTGCTCGCCTGGGCCCTGCTCGTCATCACCCGCTGACGGTCACGCGTCTGCGGCCCAGTGGAGGTAACGCTCCTCGGTGCGCGCGTGCTCGGGGATGCCGTGCAGGAACCGCCGCCGTGACTCCTCGTCGGCGAAGCGTGACGCCCTCTGCTGCAAGCGATCCCACGCCGAGGTGATGGCCTTGCGGGCGTCGTCCCAGCGGTCGACCAGCGCGAGCGCCTCGGCGTGCGCGAGGAGGATGAAGCCCTCGTCCTCGGTGACCCCGTCGAGCGTGCGCAGCACCCCCAAGGCCTCGCGCGCGCTGCCCAGCGCCTCGGCCGCCTCGCCCCGGGCCACGCGCACGGCCGACAGCGTCGCCAACGCCAGCGCCCGCATCGGCGCCGCGGCGCCCGTCACCCGCGTGGCCTCGAGGGCGAGGTCCCGCGCGGCGTCGAGGCGCCCGGCGAGGAGCTCCACCCGCGCGGCCACGGCGCCGGCCTGCGCGATCATCGACGCGTCGCGCTGCCCGGTGAACGCCGTGAGCGCGCGCTGGGCCATGTCGCGCGCGTCGTCGGTGCGCCCGACGATGCCGAGCGAGCGGGCGAGTCCACACTCGGCCAGCGCCGCGACCTGCGCGAGCCCGAGCCGCAGCGCCGCCGCCCGCGCCTCGCGGTGGGCGCCCTCGGCCTTGTCGAAGCGCCCCGCGGCCGCGCGCGCCGCCCCGACGCCCACGCGCAATACGCACATGCTGCGAAGGTCCCCCGCGCGCTCGTAGCGCCGCGCGGCCTCGTCGAGCAGCCATCCGTAGGCCACGACGTCGCCGTCGAACTCCGCGAGCATCGCCCGCGCGTGCAGCGCCCGAGCCCCCACCCGCGGGTCGTCGTCGGCGCCCGACGCGGGGATCGCCTCCACCAGCGCGCGCGCGATCTCGGCCTCGCCCGTGGCCACGCACTCCACCGCCGCCCGCGCGCTGGCCTCGGCCTTCGCGGGGGCCGCTTCATCGCCGCAAGGCGCGCGCTGCAGGCGCAGCACGAAGGCCCGCAGTCGTTCGCCGTCGCCCACCCGCGCCGCGGCCATGGCGGCCTCGCCCACCGCGCCGAACCACTGGGGGTCTCCTGGCGGCAGCGCGTCGAGGGCGCTCTCGGCGGCCGCGAGGGCCTCGGCGT
>JBILLI010000761.1:0-3704 GCA_044376155.1 Polyangiales bacterium | reverse complement strand
CCCTCGCAGCGGCGCTGGCCCTCGGGGCAGGGCGAGGCGCAGCGGCCGTCTTCGCAGATCTCGCCCGCGAGGCAGCGCGCGCCGCACGACCCGCAGTTGCGCCGGTCGCTGCGCACGTCGGCGCAGTAGCGCTCCAGCTCGTTGGGGCGGCACTCGACCACCATGGAGCCCGGAGAGTCACACGCGGTGCCGCACCGACCCGCGACGCACACCTGCCCCGCGGCGCAGGCCATGCCGCAGCCGCCGCAGTGCGCGGGGTCGGCGTCGGTGCGCACGCAGCGCCCGTCGCAGCGGACCTCGCCCGGGAGGCACGACTCCCGGCACGCGCCCGCGACGCATACGTTCATCCCCATGCACGCATTGCCGCAGCGGCCGCAGTGCGCGCGGTCCTCGGCGAGGTCGACGCACGCGCCGTCGCACACGGTCTGCGTGGCGGCGCAGCGCGGGCCGACGTCCATCGCCACGTCGGTGACCGGAACGTCGGTGACCGGGACGTCCGTGACCGGGACGTCCGTGACCGGGACGTCCGTGACCGGGACGTCGGGGATCGTCGCGAGATCACTCGCGGGGCGGTCGACGCTCGGCGCGTCGTTGGCGACCGATGCGTCGATGTTGCCCACCACCGGATCGTTGCCGCAGGCGGCCAGAGAGGCCGCGAGGAGAGTCGCGTACGCGCGCTTCATGAACTTCCTCCGCGTGCCACCGGGGCACCCGTTGGGAGTACCAGACTCCGCGCGCGTGATGAAAGCCCGGCGCTCTACCGCGCGCGACGGGGCTTCGGCGGGGGCTCGTCGCCGAGCGCCGCGGGGCGGTCGGGGTCACGCGACCAGTCGCTCCAGCTCCCCTCGTAGAGCCTCGCGCGCGTGGCCGAGATGCGCGCGAGCTCCAGCGCGAGGATGTCGTGGCACGCGGTCACGCCTGAGCCGCAGTAGCAGATCACGGTGATGCCGGGCACGACGCCGAGGCGACGAAAGCGCGCGCGCAGGGTCTTCGCGTCGGCAAAGCGGCCGTCGACGAGGTTCTCGCTCCAGGGCGCGCTGCGGGCGCCGGGGATGTGCCCGGGCCGCGCGTCGATGGGCTCCACCTCGCCGCGGTAGCGCTCGGCCGCGCGGGCGTCGAGGACCACCCACCCCGCGCGCGTGCGCACCGCGTCTACGTGATGCCGGTCGACGACGGGCAGCTGGATCTCGAGCGTCGCGACGAAGCGTCCGGGGCGCACGGTCGGCGGGGTGGTCTTGACGGCGCCGCCGGCGTCGACCCACGCGGGGTATCCCCCGTCGAGCACGTGCACGCGGGTGTGGCCGTAGCCCTTGAGCAGCCACCAGAGGCGGGCCGCGACGCTCCCGCCCGCGTCGTCGTAGACCACCACGCGGGTGTCCGATGATACCCCCGCGGCGCGCATGGACCGCTCGAACTGCGCGGGGGAGGGGATGGGGTGGCGCCCGGGGCCCACGGGTCCGGTGAGGTCGTGGTGCAGGTCGACGAAGACCGCGCCGGGGATGTGTCCGCGGGCGTACGCCTCGGCGCCCGTCTTGCCCGCGAGGTACCAGCGCAGGTCGATGACGCGCACCGTCGGGTCGTCGAGGTGGGCCTGGAGCCAGGCGACGTCGACCAGCGGACTGCGCGGCGCGGCGGGGCGTGCGGGCGAGCGGGGCATCGCGCGAGGATACTGCTTGTCGGACGGCGCCGGCAGCGGCCGCCCTGCGCGCCGGGCGCTACGCTCTCCCGCAATGATCCCCGACGCGACCCTCCCTTCGCGCGCCCTCGTCGACGCCCTCTGCAGCGACGCCTGCGCGGGGCGACGGAGCGGCACCCCCGGCGGCGCCCTCGCGCGCACGCACGTGCTCGACGCGCTCCGCGGTGTGGGCCTCGACCCCTTCGCGCACGACGCGCCGAAGTGCCACGGCGCCAACGTGATCGCGACGATCCCCGGGGACCTCGACCGCTGGGTGCTGGTCGCCGCGCACTACGACCACCTCGGCGCGAACAACCGCGGGATCTTTCGTGGCGCCGACGACAACGCCGCCGCCGTGGCCGCGCTGGTGGCCCTGGGCGCGTCGCTCGCGCGGCGCCGTCCCGACGGGCGGGGAGTGATCCTCGCGGCGTTTGACGGCGAGGAGCCGCCGTTCTTCGCGACGGAGCGCATGGGCTCGCAGCAGTGGGTGCAGAACCCCACGGTGCCCCTCGACCGCATCGACATGATGGTCGCGATGGAGCTCCTCGGTCACCGCGTGGGCCCCGAAGGCCTCCCGAGCGAGGTGCGCGACTCGCTCTTCGTGTTGGGCACCGAGCGCTCCGAGGGCACCGCCGCGCGGGTCGACGCCGACGCCACCGCGGTGCCGGGCGTGGTGGCGCGCCGCCTCGACGCCGAGGTGATCCCGCCGCTGTCTGACCACCTCGCGTTCTGGCAGGCGCGGGTGCCCTTCGTGCTGCTCACGGGCACGCGCCCGGCGAGTTACCACACCGTGCACGACACCCCCGACCGCCTCGACTGGGACCGCATCGACGGCGCGTCCCGGTGGCTGGAGCGCTTCGTGCGCGGGCAGTGCGCGCGCCCCGAGGACCGCGTGCGCTTTCGCGACGTGCGCGACGACGCGTCGACCCTCGACGCCTTGCGCGCGATGCTGTCACCCCTCGCGGGCGTGTCGCCCCTGGTGGCCCCCGCCCTCGGGCAGATCGCCTCGCTCCGCGCGCGCTGCGACCGCGACGGGCGGCTCCCCGACGCGCTGCAGCCCGAGGTCCCGCGGCTCGTCGCGGGCATCGAGTCGGCGCTGTCGTAGCGCGACGGTCAGCGCAGGGCTTCGAAGCTCGCCACGCTCGTTGCGCAGGTGCCGGTGGGGCGGTTCTCGGGCGTGATGCAGATCACCGCCCACGCCCAGCCATCCCGCGCGCTGGCGCGGCCGATCACCCGCTGCGAGAGCACCTGCTCCGTGCTCGTCAGCGCGAAGGACCCCTCGGTCTCGCCGTTGACGCGCCGGGTCCGTCGCTCGCGGACCTCCACGGTGGTGTTGGGGCGCGCCCGGCTCGCGGCGAGGGATCCCTCCATCACCGCGCTGAGGTTGTTGCTCTGCTCGTTGGTGCCCATGAAGACCGTGATGTCCTGCTCGCCCTCGGTGGCGGTCGCGCCCGCGTTGAACTGCGCGCTCTCCCCCGCGAGTCGTCGCCACGTGGAGGGCAGGTCGAGGGCGACCTCGTTCTCGGCGAAGGTCGCGTACCCCGGCTCGGTCGTGCTGCGCGCGGAGGCGCGTCCGGTGCGCAGGGTGTCGAGGGCGCGGCGGCAGAACACCTCCTGCGCGGGGCGGCGGGTGTTGTGCACGCAGATCGCGAAGGCCGTTCGCGCGCCGTGCGTGAGGAAGCGCGCGTAGAGCGCGCCGGTGGTGCGGGAGCCCGGCACGGTGACATCCCAGGCGCGCCAGCCCTGCGCGCCCGCCTGGTCGTGGAGGTCGGCGGTGACGCGGTCGGTCAGGGCGTTGCGCCCGAACTCCTGGCGCACGAAGTCGTCTGCGGTCCCGCGAAAGGGCGCCGACGAGACGCCGACGCCATGGGGCGGACCGCCTGGATCTGCCCCGAAATCCCAGCGCCCCGGGGAGACCTCCGGCGCGCCCTCGGGCACCCGCAGCGTGAAGCGCGGCTGACGAACGGTTCGCATCGCCGCCGCGGGCGCGGCGGTGACCGGCGTCGCGGGGGGCTCGGCCGCGCGGGCC
>JBILLI010000759.1:0-3713 GCA_044376155.1 Polyangiales bacterium | reverse complement strand
ACCGCGCCCGACGTGGTGACCGCGCCCGACGTGGTGACCGCGCCCGACGTGGTGATGCCACAAGACGTCGTGGTCCCCTGCGGCAGCACCGAGACGCGCTGTGCGGGTCGATGCACCGACCTCACCACCGACCTCGCCAACTGCGGCGCCTGCGGGCGCGCCTGCGCGTCGGGGCAGGAGTGTCGCGCGGGCGCGTGTCAGATCGTGTGCCCGTCGGGACAGACGGTGTGCAACGGCCTGTGCGCCAGTCTCACCCTCGACAACCGCAACTGCGGCGCGTGCGGAAACGCTTGCGCCACAGGGAGATCGTGCTCCGCGGGGGTGTGCGTGCTGGAGTGCTCCGCCGGCCTCACGCCGTGCGGCGACCGCTGCGTCAACCTGCAGAGCGATCCCTCCCACTGCGGTCGCTGCAATGAGCTCTGCGCCAACGGGCAGAGCTGCTCCGCGGGCGCGTGCCGGGGGATGGTCTGCCCCACGCCGCTCTCGGTCTGCGGCATGGCCTGCGTCGACACCCGTTACGATCCGGACCACTGCGGCGCCTGCGGCCGCGCCTGCCCGCCCTTCCCCAACATGACCCGCACCTGCGGCAACGGCGCGTGTGTGCCCGGGGTGTGCGTCACGGGCTTCGCGGACTGCAACGGGATGAACGTCGACGGCTGCGAGGTCAGCACCCGCAGCGACCCCAACAACTGCGGCGCCTGTGGCCGCGCGTGCGCCACCCTGCCCAACGCAGCGGCCGCGTGCACCGACGGCGCGTGCGTCATCGGCACCTGCGGGCCGGGCTTCGCGAGCTGCGACGGCAACGCCTCCAACGGCTGCGAGGTCGACCTGCGCGCCGACCGCATGAACTGCGGCGCCTGCGGCAACGTGTGCCCGGGCACCTGCCGCGACGGCGTCTGCGCCGAGTCGCTGCACAACTCCCTGCCCTTCACCGCGACGATGACCCCGAGCAACGGCTGCCAGTTCAACAACACCCACCAGTACCGCTACCAGAACCTCGGGAGCATGCCCTGGCGCGAATGCGTGCGAGAGGCCTCCCGACGAGGCGCCATGCTCGCGCCGTCGGAGTACACCACCCCGCAGTCCGGTTGGGGCGGCCACCGCCGCGCCAACTTCGCCATGACCGGCCGCTGGCCCACCTACCAGGAAGCCGCGATCACCGGCAGCGAGGCCTGCGTCATCGCCCGCGATCACCGCGCCACCACCCGCGACGCGGCGCTCTCTGACACCGTGAGCTACGACGGGCAGACCTGGCGCTTTCAGGACTACGGGCCGCGCTTCTTCGACGAGTGCCAGCTCCTCGCGGCGAACGCCGGCGCGATGCTCATCACCCCGCACACCCTCGGCCGCACCACGGGCGACAACTACTGGGTGCCCTCGCAGCACACGTACAACACCTACTCGTGGATCACCCCGGGCGGCAGCGGCTTCGGGCACAACGACGTGGGCTGCAGCGCCCGCTCGTCGATGCAGCGCTGCATGGTCGGTTACGTGGACAACTGACCCATGAGCGCCCCCGCCGACGACGCGCCCGCGTCGCCCGACGTGCTCCGCGCGGTGCTCGTGGCCGCGCTGGGGTACTTCGTCGACATCTATGACCTGATCCTGTTCAGCGTCGTGCGCGTGAAGAGCCTCACGGCCCTCGGGCTCCGCGGCCAGCGGCTGCTCGACGACGGCGTGACCCTCATCAACGCCCAGATGATCGGGATGCTCATGGGCGGCGTGCTCTGGGGCGTGCTCGGCGACCGCAAGGGGCGCATCTCGGTGCTCTACGCGAGCATCGTGACCTACTCCCTCGCCAACCTCGCCAACGGCTTCGTGCAGTCGGTGGGCGCCTACGCCGCGCTGCGCTTCATCGCCGGCGTGGGCCTCGCCGGGGAGCTCGGCGCGGGGATCACCCTGGTCACCGAGCTGATGTCCCCGCGCACCCGCGGATGGGGCACCACCATCGTCGCCACCGTGGGCCTCACCGGCGCCGTCGTCGCCGCCCTCGTGGCCGACGCCTTCGACTGGCGCACCGCGTACTTCATCGGCGGCGGGCTGGGCATCGGGCTGCTGCTGCTGCGCATCCGCGTGCGCGAGAGCGGGATGTTCCAGAAGGTGCTCGCCCACGACGCGCCCCGGGGCAGCCTCGCGCAGCTCTTCTCGCCGCCCGCGCGGGCGCTGAAATACCTCTCGGTCATCGCCGTGGGGCTGCCCATCTGGTTCGCCGTGGGCATCCTCGTGACCTTCGCGCCCGAGTTCGGCGCGGCGCTGCACATGACCGCGCTCCCCGCGGTCGGAACCGCGGTGCTCTGGTGCTACGTGGGCCTCGCCCTCGGTGACCTCTCCGCGGGCGCGCTCAGCCAGACGCTCCGCAGCCGCCGCAAGGTCGTCGGGATCTTTCTCGCCAGCACCGTGCTCGCCACGGCGGCGTACTTCCTCCTGGGACCCATCTCGCGCCCGGGCTTCTACGCGTGCTGCTTCGGCCTCGGGCTGGCCAACGGGTACTGGGCGCTGTTCGTCTCCATCGCCGCCGAGAGCTTCGGCACCAACGTGCGCGCCACCGTCGCCACCACCGTGCCCAACTTCGTGCGCGGCGCCCTCGTGCCCATGACCCTCGCGTTCAAGTACCTGCGCGCGCCGCTGGGGGTGGTCTACGCCGCGCTGGTGGTGGGGGCGGTCACGGTCTCGCTGGCGTTCCTCGCGCTGCGCAACCTGCCCGAGACCTACGGGCGCGAGATGGACTACCTCGAGCGGTGACCCGGCGGTTGCGCGAGGGGTGACCCGGCGCTATCTCTCCGCGCTCTCTCCTCCGCGGCCCCGTCCGGCGCGCCGCGATTCCTCTCCCCACACACCTCGGAGTTCTCTCGCGATGAAGCGCAAGCTCGCTTCCGTGCAGCGCGTGCTCGACGTCCTCGCCATCGAAGGGGCCGACGCCATCGAGCGCGTGCAGATCAATGGCTGGCAGTGTGTCGTGAAGAAGGGCGCCTTCGCGGTCGGTGACCGCGGGGTGTTCTTCGAGATCGACGCGATCCCCCCCGACCTGCCCGCGTACCGCTTTCTCTGGACCCCGAAGGGCGCCGCGCCCGTCGAGGGCACGCGCCCCGGGAGCTATCGCATTCGCACCCTGAAGCTCCGCGGGTGCCTCTCGCAGGGGCTCTTTCTCTCGCTGCCCGAGGTCGGCCTCGAGGGCGAGCCCGCCGACGGACTCGACGTCACCGAGCGCCTCGGGGTCGCGAAGTACGAGCCCCCGATGCCCTCGGGCATGGGCGACCTGCGCGGGCCCTTTCCCAGCGTGGTGCCGAAGACCGACGAGGAGCGCGTGCAGAGCGCGCCCGCCGTGCTCGACGAGCTGCGCGGCCACCCCTACGTCGCCACCCTCAAGTGCGACGGCACCAGCGCGACCTACCTCGTTCACCCCGACGACGAGGCCTTCCACGCCTGCGGGCGCAACTGGTCCATCACCGAGGGCGCGAACCTCTAGTGGTCGGTCGCGAAGGACCTCGGGCTGGAGGACAAGCTCCGCGCCGAGGGCGGGCGCTACGCCGTGCAAGGGGAGGTTTGCGGCCCGGGGGTGCAGGGCAACAAGCTCGGGCTCCCGCGTCTCTCGCTCTTCGTGTTCAGCGTCTACGACCTCGTCGAGCACCGCGCGCTCACGCACGATGAGTCCCGGGCGGTGATCGGGCGCCTGGGGCTCACGGCCGTGCCGGTGGTGGAAGAGGGCGAGGTCT
>JBILLI010000758.1:0-3719 GCA_044376155.1 Polyangiales bacterium | reverse complement strand
CGCGTGGCGTTGAGCAGGTGCGCGCGCAGCGCCTCGGCGGCCTCGGCCTCGGTGCGCGGGTCCATCACCCGTCTCTCCCGCGGGAACACCTCGGGAAAGCGCGGCGACCAGTACGTCACGTCACGCGAGGCGCCGTCGCGCTCGATGATGCGCAGCGTGCCCGGAGGGAGCTCCTCGACGCCCTCGAAGACCGTCTGCGGCGCGCGGGAGGCCCAGAGGGTGAAGGTCTCGGCGAAGCCCACGGGGTCGAGCGCGCGGCGCACCGAGGGGTCGGCGAAGATGGACTTCACCTCGCTCGCAAAACGCAGAACCCCCCCCGAGGTCTGCACGAAGAGCGGCCGCACGCCCACGCGGTCGCGGCAGAGCACCAGGCGCTCGGCGGTGGCGTCCCAGAGCGCGATGGCCCACTGCCCGTTGAAGCGCGCGAAGCACCCCTCGCCCCACTGCTCCCACGCGTGCAGGATCACCTCCGTGTCGGAGCGCGTGCGGAACGTATGTCCTTGCGCGGCAAGCTCTTCGCGCAGCTCGACGTGGTTGAAGACCTCGCCGTTGAAGACCACCTGGAGGGTGCCGTCTTCGTTGGTCATGGGCTGCTGGCCCGACGCGAGGTCGACGATGGAGAGCCGCGCGTGCGCGAGGCCCACGCGTTGGTCGCGGTAGATCCCGAACTCGTCGGGGCCGCGGTGCCGCATCGCGCGGATCATGGCCACGAGCAGTCCCCGGTCGGGGGGGCCGTGGTGTCCGGTGAGGTCCAGGGAACCCGCGATGCCGCACATGGTGGGAGGAGCGCTCCTGTTCTAGCGGCGCGCGGCGGCGTCGGCGAAGGCGCCGAGCCACGCGTCGTGCATCTGCCGTTGGGTGAACCGCGCGAGCACGCGCTCACGCCCGCGGGCCCCCATGGCCTCGCGCCGGGTCGGGTCTGCGAGCACGCGGGTGAGGGCCGCGCCCATCGCTGCGTGGTCGCCGCGGGGGGTGAGCAGTCCGGTGACGTCGCGGTCGACGATCTCGGGGTTGCCGCCCACGTCGGTGACCACGCTGGGGCGTCGCATCAGCATCGACTCCAGCAGGGTCACCGAGGTGCCCTCGGAGAGCGACGACATCGCGAACACATCACTCGCCGCGTACACCCGCGGGATGTCGCGGCGCACGCCCGCGAAGACCACGCGGTCGGTGATCCCGAGCTCCCCCACGAGGGCGCGGAGCGGTGCGTCGTCGCCGCCGCCCACGAGCAGCAGCGTGGCGTGCTCGTCGGCGCGGGCGACGTCGGCGAAGGCACGCACGAGGGTGGGGTGATCCTTCACCGGGTGAAAGCGCGCGACGCAGGTGACCACGCGGGCGGTCTGGGCGATCCCGAGCTCGGCGCGCAGGGCCTCGCGGGTGTCGCCCGGCAGCGCGTCGGGCTCGAAGCGCGCGGGGTCGACGCCGTTGTAGACCACGCGAATGCGGTCCCCGGGGATGCCCTCGTTGGCCACCAGCAATCGCTTGATGTACCCGCACACCGCGAGCACGGCGTCGGTGTAGTGCAGGAACACCCCGCGGTTCGCGAGCACGCGCTTCGGTCGGCGCACGTCGGGGTAGTGCCGCCCGTGCTCCACGAAGACCAAGGCGGGCCGCGGGCGCAGCGTGGGCACGGCCATCGCGGCGTAGGAGTAGGGGGTGTACTGGTGCGCCACGACCACGTCGGGGCGGATCTCGTGGAGCAGCGCGCGCATCTTCAGGGCGACGCCGGGCTGGAGGCCCTCGGCGCGGCCGAGCACGTCGACGCGCACCCCGTCGGCGCGCAGGGTCTCCCCGAGGGGGCCGATGCCGTCGAGGCACACGATGGACTGCGACGCCTCATCGCGCGTGGCCTTGAGAAAGTCGTGCACCAGCACCTCGGCGCCGCCGAAGGACATGCTGTGAAGGACGTGCAGCACGCGCATGAGGGACGCTTACTCCGCGCTGGGCGGAGGCTCCGACGCGGGCTCCTGCGCGCCGCGACCGAAGGTCACGAGGAACTGCATCACGTAGCGCTCCGCGCGCTCGGGGGAGGCCTCGTGAAAGGCCCGCCACGCCGCGCGGTTGAGCCCGCGCACGGTGAGGAAGACCTCGCCGTCGAGCGCATCGAGCACCTCGGCGCGCACCGAGGGGTCGCGGGGGTTCGGTCCGTCGACGGCGTCGAGGGCGCTGAGGGCCGCGGCGCCCTGCTCGAAGAAGCCCGCGTCGGCGGCGTCGTGGTCGAGGCGCGGTCGGCACGCGAGGCAGCGCTGGAGGGCGACGCGCAGGGACTCCCGCAGGGTGCCCACGCCGGTGCCGGGCTGCGGGATGTCGGCGAGGGCCTCGCTCACGTCTTCGTGCTCGAGCGACGCGGCCTCGAGGATCGAGAGCGCGCGGTCGAACCACCGGCGGGCGTCGCGCGTCGCGTCCATCACATCGCGCTGCGGCGCAGGGCGACCGCTCCACGCGTCGTGCCGCTGCCGCAGGCGATCGACGAGGCCCTCGAAGCGCTCGCGCCGCGTGGGGCCCCAGCCGTAGGGGCGCAGGGCCTCGGCGTCGGCGGACCAGCGGTGCAGCGCGACCTCCGCCTCTGCCAGGACCAGCGCTGAGCTCCAGCGCGCGCCGAGCTCCACGAGCACATGATGCGGTACGACCATCGCGGCCGCGACGGTGCGGGAGAAGGGCGCCGGGCGTCAAGCGCACCCGCGCTGGACCCGTGCGTGGTTGCGGCGCACCATCGAGGGCATGTCTCAGCCGCGCGTCACCGCCACCGGTCCCTTTCACACCGCGCAGATCCGCTCGGGGGATCCCTACGAGCTCTCGCAGGGGCACGCCGTCTACTGCGCGCCCACCGGGCAGGAGGGCGCCGGCCCCAACGGCCTGGGATTTCTCGTGCTCGACAGCGACCCCGCGGTGAAGCGCGCTGGCGTCGACGCGGGCATCGCGCTGGCGTCGAACACCCTGCGCGCGCCCGACGTCGCCGTGGGCCTGGAGCCCGGAGAAGGGACGTGGGCGAAGTCCGCCGCGCTGGCCCTGGAATACGCAGGCAGCGGGCAGGACGAGGCCGACCTGCGCACGAAGATCCGTGAGCTGCTGGCGGGCGGCACGCGCTGGGTGTGGGTCGTGCGGTTGACCGGCCCGCGGCGGGTGGAGGTGCACGAGCGCGGCAAGGCCGTGGAGGTGCTCGGGCCGGGGCAGGTGCTGCGCGCGCCGGGCGTGCTGCGCAACGACGTGCCGGTGGAGGCCCTCTACGACCGCGAGGTCGCGCACGAGGCCGCGTTGCGCAACCTCTTGCAGCGCAGCGGCTTCGACAGCGTCGAGGCGGTTCGCGAGGAGGGGCGCGAGGAGGGGCGCGAAGAGGGGCGCGAAGAGGGCGCGGCGCGGGTGCTCGCGGCCTCCGCGGCGCGGCGGCTGCGTCGCGCGCTCACCACGTCAGAGCTGGCCGCGCTGCGGGCGCTGGTGAAATCGCGAGGCGCCGAGGGCGCGGCGGCGGCGGTGATGGACGCCGACGAGGCGGACGTCGTCGCGCTGCTCTCGGGCGCTTGACGGGAGGTGCGGGGGATCAGTTCGCCGCGGGCTGCAGCGAGCGGCCGATGCCCGAGGCGAGGCCGCGGACGTCGACCTTGATGTAGGTCTCGTCGGCGCCGGCCGAGCGGGCCGCGGCGAAGTACTCGTCGCGGAGGCCCACGGCGATGATCTTCACGTCGCTGAGGTACGCGGACTGACGCAGGGCGCGCACGATC
>JBILLI010000128.1:0-13465 GCA_044376155.1 Polyangiales bacterium | reverse complement strand
CGGGGTTCACCCGCTGCCCGGGTGCGTTGAACTGCCCCGGCGCGTTGCCCACGACGGGCGCGGCGGCGGTCGGCGCGGGCGCGACGGGCGCCGGACGCAACGCGGGCGCGGGGCGGGCGGCGGGGACCGGCGCGAGCGTCGGCGCGGCGCCGAGGGCGGCCGGGTTGATCGCGCGGCGGCGGGTGCCCGCGTCGCGCGGCTGCCCCCAGGCGGCGGCGGTGACCAGCAGCGAGGCCAGCGCGAGGGCCGCGCGGAGGAGCTTCATGGGGGATGTGTTCCGTGCGGTCATACGGCTCAGCGGATGTGGAAGTCGATGTTCACCGGCTGCCCGTTGCGGGTCACCGAGAGCTGGAGGCTGTCACTGGTGCGGAGGCGCGAGTACGCCTCCAGGGCCCGGTCGGGGGACGCGATGTCGAGGCCGTTGATGCGGTTGAGCACGTCGCCGTTGTTCAACCCGAGGCGCCCGAGCAGGGAGTTCGCGCGCACGCCGAAGAGCTGCACGCCCACGACGCGCCCGCCCTGCTCCTGCGGCATGATGCGCGTGGTGCGCATGAGCTCGGCCTGGTTCTCGAGGATGCGGTCCACCGCGGAGCGCGGGATGTTGAACTCGTTGGGGCCCACGCGCTGGATCTGGTCGAGCACGGTGCCCAGCGCGCCGCCCTGCGGGGGCTCGGCCGAGACCGCGGCCACCACGGGCGCCGCCACCGGCGCGGCGGCGCGCTCGGGCATACGCTGCGCGAGGAAGCACCGGGGGCCGCCGCCCGGGGGGCGGAGCAGCACGTAGGCGCCGATGTAACTGTCAGGGCGGTTGGGGTTGGGCGGGCACTGGGCGATGATCCCCACGCTGCGCCCGTCGATGGTCTGCCCGAAGCGGAAGGGCATCGCCGCGCCGCTGCCCGTGGGCTGTACGAACACGAACGACCACAGCATGTCGTCGCTGACCACCGCGCCCACGAGCTTCGCCTGGGTCTCGCACGGGCCCGGGTGGGGCTGCCCCTGACGCTCGGCCAGCATCGGGTCACACGCCTCGGGCGGGAGGATCACCTCGTTGTCGGGCGTGGCGGTGCCGCCGCCGTCAGGCACCTCGGCGTCGGGGTTGCCCGCGTCGCAGTCGAGGCAGCCCGCGTCGGAGTCGAAGACGTTGCGGTGCACGATCGCCCCGCGGTCCCGCACGTGGTGGTTCTGCACCTCGGGGGTGAGCGCCCGGGCGCGGGCGGCGGCGTTGGGCAGCGGCCGCGCGAGGGCCTCGGTGTCGGCCGCGAAAAGGTTCGCCGCGAACAGGTCGTTGGTGCCCCGCGCCGCGAAGAACGCGCACGGGATTAGCGTGACCAGGGGCACGACCCAGCCGTGTCGTCGCAGGAGGCTCTCGGCTTGTTCGAGGAGGCTACGCATTCGATCTCCGACTCCCTATCGCAGCCCCCGTGCCACCGCCCGGCGATGTCGCCCGAGCGCTGGGTTTCTGCGCGCGGACGGGTGGGGACTCGTGGCCAGTGCTGCCGACTTGGCACCGCGCGCCGCGCCGTCGCCGAGGGGCCGTGCCAATTTGGCAATGACCCCTCGCCGCGGCGCGTGGCTTCAATTGCGCGACTCGAACACGCAGGAGTGCGCCGCGCCGCAGCGCAGCCCGCGGCGGCAGTCGTTGTTGGTCTGGCAGGGCTCGCCGAGGTCGGCCGAGCCGCGCACGGGGGCCGCGGGGCCGCCCGCGTCACGCGCCGCCGAGGGGCCGGTCATGCCGCCGCAGGTGCGCGGAGGCTCCTGGCCCGGGAGCACCGGCGCAGGGTGCGAGCGGCGCTCCACGATGGGGATCTGCACGGGCTGGGCTTCGGTGCCCGCGTTGCCGTTGGGCGCACCCGACGAGTCGATGGACTGGACGTAGTACTCCACCCGCGGGGGGAAGATGTCGTCGCAGGGGATGAGCGCGCCGTAGCCGTTGGGCATGCGAAACTGCTGCCCCATGGGCAACATCCGCAGCTCGGTGAAGCGCCGCGCGCCGACGCCCCGGTAGAACAGGGACACATGGTCGATGGGCGCGCTGCTGCGCACCTGCGCGAACACCGGCACCCCCGTGCGCGCGAGCTGCTCGGGCACCGGGAAGTGAATCAGCGTGCCCTGACCGACCTGCCGCATGGGCCACGTCACGTCCGACGCGGGCGCGTCGGTGGACGCGTCGGCGGGCGCCGCGGCGTCCATCACGGCGGCGTCGGCGGCGACGGCGGCCCCGGCGTCACCCGCGGGGGATGGGCGGCCGTTGCGGCCGCGCGGTTGGGCGAGCACGGCGGTGGCGGCACCCACGAGGAGCACCACAGAAATCGCAGGGACAGACCGGCGCATGGGGCCGGGACACTCCTGCAAGCGCCCCCCCGACGTCAAGGGCCGCGCGGCGCGTCGCGGAGCCGTTGACGAATCCCCGGCGATCGCTTCAATGGCGCGGTGAACGCGACGTTCCCGACGCTCCGATGGTCCGAGGGGAGATACCACCCGGCGGTGGTGCTGCCGCCCGGGTATGAGGTCTACGATTTCACCGAGGGGTACGACCCCGGGCGGGTGCTCGCGAGCCCCTGGGGCGTGGGGCGCTACGACGAACGCCGCCGCGGGATGTACACCACCGCGCTCTTTCGCGAAGGCGCCCGGGACCTGCATGTGGGCGTCGACCTCGGCGCGCCCGTCGGGGTCGCGGTGCACGCCTTCGACGACGGCGAGATCTTCGCCCTCGGGTACAACCCCGACGCGGGGGACTACGGCCATGTGATCGTCACCGCCCACGACGTCGAAGGCGCGACCCTCTGGGCCCTGCACGGTCACCTCGGGGCCCGCTCCCTTGAAGGGCGCCGGGTGGGGGACGCGCTACGCCGGGGTGACGTCCTCGGGTGGATCGGCGACCGCCACGAGAACGGCGGCTGGAACCCCCACCTGCACTTTCAGCTCTCCTGGGCGCGCCCGGAGACCCATGACCTCCCCGGGGTGGTGCGCTTCGACGAGCGCGACGAGTCCTTGCGGCGCTTTCCCGATCCCCGCGGGGTGCTCGGGCCGCTGTACCCCGACGCCGCCGCGCGTCGCGCGTGACGACCCCCACCCCGACGGGTACGCTGCCCCTGGTGCGGTCGCGTGCGCTCGTGTGGATCCTGCTCCTCTCGCCCGGCTGCGGCGGAGAGCGCCGCCCCTCGGCCCTGACCCTCGACGCCGCCACGAACGACGCCCCGCGCCCGGATGTGTCGCGTCCCGACGTCGTACCCGTCGATCCCTGCGGGCCCTCTCCCTGCGCGGCCGATGAGCGCTGTGGCGCCGCCCAGGACGGTGGGATGCCCTCGGGCAACGGGCTCGACGACGACTGCGACGGCTTCGTCGACGAGGGCTGCGCGTGCTTCCCGGGGGAGTCCCGCCGGTGCTTCAACGGCCCCATCGACCGCCGCGGCGTGGGCGCGTGCCGCGATGGCATCGCCCGCTGCACCGAGCTCGCGGCGTGGGTGGGCAACGAGTGCCGCGAGGGCACCGCGCCCGCGGCCGAGGTGTGCAACGGGCTCGACGACGACTGCGACGGCGCCACCGACGACGGGCTGGTGTCCTGCGCCACGACCCTGCGCTGCCCCGCGAGCTTCGGCGCGGCCCCGCTGGCGGAGTTCACCCTCGACGGACGCACCGTCGATCCCATGGCCGAGTCGTATGCCTGGGAGGTGGGGTGCCCGGCGGGGGTGACACCTTGTCCGACGCCTGCGGATGCCATGGCCCCGACGCTCCGTGTGGCCTTCGCCCGGGCGGGGATCTACCCCGTGACCCTCCGGGTGCGCCGCGCGGGGCGCGACGACACCTGCCGCTTCCCGGTGTATGTGCAGGGCCGCGGGCTGCGCGTGGAGCTCGATTGGGATCGCAAGGGCGGCCTCGGCGCGCCCGGCGTCGACCTCGACCTTCACCTCGCGCCCATGGACGCGCGGCGGGTGCAGAGCTACCGCTGGTTCACCCCCGACGACTGCTATTTTCAGACCTGCAAGGCGCCCGGGGGCACCGTGCGCTGGGCGGTGGATGAGTCCGACCTGCGCTTCGCGCCGAGCGCCAACGCCGAGGCCTGCGCGTCGTCGCCGCCGCCCTTCGGCGCGCAGTGGGTCACCGCGGGGCGTTGCTGGAACCCGCGCCTCGACGTGGACAACATCCAGTGCGACCCCGCGCTGACCGACGCGCGCGACCCGCGCTTCTGCTTCCCCGAGAACGCCGCGGTGGACGACCCGCCCACCGACGTGACGTTCCGGCTCATGGTGAATTTCTACCGCGACTACGGCACGTGCAGCGACGGCGACGCGCGCAATGACGTGGTGTCTCCCGTGCTGCGCGTGCACTGCGGGGGCCTCGAGCGCGCCACCCTCGGCAGCGCCGACGACGGACTGGTGTCCATGCGCTGCGCCGACAACCCCTCCGTGGGCTCCCTCAACTGGTCGTGGCTCGCGGCCGACGTGCACTTGATCGACAACGCGTGCGGGGTCCGCGACTGCGCCGTGCGGCCGCTGCGCGCGACGATGGGGCAGTTCCCGCGGTGCGACGCGGTGCGCGAAGAGCAGGACGTGTGCGCCGACGCGCTGGGCCGGGTGTTCGTGCGCCGCGCGGCCGCGCGCCCCGTCGACGCCGATCTGGGAGAAACGCGCTGAGCCGCGCGCGCCCGTCGTTGCACGAACCGTGGTGAGTCTGCTAGCGAGGAAGACGCCGTGTCTGTCCCCCGCGCCACGCCGCGCCCAGGTCGGCGTCGCTCTGGCTCCACAGGCCGCCGAAGCGCCGACGGCGCACCCGCGGACCTCAAGCCGGGCGACGTTCGCGCCCTCGGGCGGGCCCTCGACGCCCTCGTGCGCTCCATTCGCATGCATGGGCATTGCATGCCCGGCGCGGCCGAGCGTGCGCACGCCGTGTGGCTCACCCTCTCCCTCGCGCCGCTGGAGGTGCTGGCCACGCGCGTGATGCTCCACGGGCGGCTCGCGCTGGACTCCAGCGAGCACGACGTGCGCTGGATGCTCCCGGCGTTCATGGCCGGGCTGCGCAGGCTCACGCCGCGGGCCGAGATGAGCGCCGACGACCTCCAGATCATGGGCGACGCGCTCGCGCGGCTCGAGAGCGATGTCGAGTCGATCGAGCGCTTTCGCGACTGGCTCTGGAGCGGCGCCGCCACGGGCTTCGAGGTGGAGCTGCAGCACAGCTTCATGGAGGCCCTCGAAGACGCCGTGGTCGACGCGCCCACGGAGGGCGGAATCTACGAGCCCGCGCAGGCCGTCACGGCCGTGCGCACCGAGGTCATGCGGTCGATCTCGGAGCAGGCGGTGGCGATCTCCGCCCGGGTGCTCGCCGAGGCCGCCGCGCGCGAGGAGTTCGACCTGCCTCTGGGCACCGCGGCGGCGCTGGTCGACGGCGCGCAGTTCGCGGTCCCCGCCACGGAGGCCGCGGTGATTCGCGCGCGCTGCGAGGACGCCGACCGCTGGGCGCTCGACGAGACCCTGCTGCTCCTCGCGTACCGGCCGCTGCACGAGCTCACCCGCCCCGAGCGCGTGGCCCGCACGGTGCTCACGCTCACCGAGCGCGACCGGCACCACGCGGCCGCGGCGATCCTTGACGCGCTCACGGTGCTCGCGCGGCGCAGCGACCCCTTCGCGCGTGACCTCCTCCGCGTGCTCGACCGCGAGGCCTTCGGTGACGCCCTCGCGCGCGCGCTGCTGCGCGACACCGCCAACGCCTCGCGCTACGCCGAGGCGCTGCTCGCGTGCGGCCCGGCGACCTCGTCGCGCCTCGCCGCGGCCCTGCTCGACGCCGCGCACCGAGACCCGCGGTGGACCGAGGCCCTCAGCGCGATGATGCAGCAGTCGGGCGGGCGGCTCGGGCCGATCCTGCTGGAGCGGGTGGAGGTGCCCGGCGCCGCGCAGGTCGCCGAGCTCGTGCGGATCATGGGCGACGAGGCCCTCGACGCGCTCTTCGGTCGCGTGCGGTCGTCGGGGGAGCGCTGGGTGGGCCTCTCGCTCGGCGCGCTCTGCCGCGTGGCCATGGAGCGCGGCCGCGGGTCGGTCTACGTCACCGCGCTGGTGCGCGACCGCGGCGTCTCGGTCGACGCCCGGGTGCAGGCGCTGGAGATCTCTCAGGAAGACCCCCGCCTCGCCGCCGAGGTCCTGACGTGGCGCGCCGCGGAGCTCCTTGACGCGACCCCGGTGCGAGAACGCCTGCGCACGCTGCGCGCGATGCGAGGGCGCTCATGAGCCGCGAGCCCGGGGAGGTCGGCGCGCAGGCGCGGTCCATTGTTGAACGGCTGTACGTGCTCACCCGCAACCTCGCGGTGCACGGCGACGCCCACCCCCTGGTGGCGCAAAACGCCGCCGCCCTCGCGGTGGCCCTCGAAGACGCCGGGCCTCCCTTCGCGCTGCAGTTCGTCGGGCAGGCGGTCTTCATCGACCGCGTGCTCGCCGTGCTCGACGCGCTGAACTTCTCCCGCGCGGTGAAGCTCGGACGCTACCTCCTGGCCGTAGGCGTCAACGAGGTGGGGGTGGAGTACGTGCCCACGCCCGCGCAGCTCGTGGTCCTCGCCCGGGCGCTGCTCACCCGCGGGGCGTCGACGCCCTCGGTCGATGGGCTGCACCTGCGGGAGATCCGCGGGGTGAGCGGCGGCGGCAGCGGCGAGGTCATCGAGCCCGAGCTCTTCGCGACGGCGCAGATGGTCCGCGCGCTGATGGAGGTCGAGACGTTGGAGAGCGGCGCGGGCGAGGGGTGGCCGTGGTCCGCGGGCATCGGCGTGGTGCGGCGGGTGGAGCGCGCGCGGGCGGTGGACCTCGCGGCGTGTCTGCGCTTTCTGGAGCACGCCCCGGGCGCGCTCACCGTGCCCCGCAGGGCCCTGGGCGCGCTGCTGTCGGCCATGGCCATGACCCACGCCGCGGGGCTGAACACGTCGCTCTCCCGGGTGGCCTCGCACGCGGCCCTCGTGCTCGGGCTCTACGGCCTCGCGGAGCGCGATGGGGCGTCCTTCGTCGAGGCCGCGGAGACGGCCCTGCCGCGGCTGATCTCGACGGCGTTGGGGGGGGGCAGCAGCCTCGACCCGCACCGACAGCGGGTGTGTGCGCTGCTGCAGAGCGTGGTGTCGCGCCACGACGAGCCCGACCGCTGGAACCCGATGGCCCGCGCGGTGGCCCTCGCGTACGACATTGAGCGCCTGCGCTGCCCCCTCGGGCCGAGCTTCGACCTCCGCACCATGGACCTCCTCGCCTGGGCGGCCCGTGCCGCGGGGCGGGATCAGTCGTCCAAGTGGGTCCGCGCGCTGCTCGCCGCGCACGGGGTGCTGCCGCCCAACACCGCAGTGCTCTACGATGGTCGCCCCGCGGTGGTGCTCGGCGGCGCAGAAGACGACGCCCCGATGCGCCCACTGGTGTATTTTAAAGGGGAAGGCGCCGTCGCGATGCCGGATGGTCCGGTGCGCTTCCCGCGGTGCATCGAGGTCGAGGAGCGCTAGACACATGGACGCCGTCGTCGGAACCGTGGTCCTGGACCGCTACCGCGTGGAGGCCGAGCTCGGCGCCGGCGGCATGGGGCGCGTCTATCTGGCGCGGCACATCCACCTCGGCACCAAGGTCGCCCTGAAGCTCCTCGCGCACGACGAGGACCCGCTCGCCGAGGAGCGGTTCCACCGCGAGGCCGAGCTCATGGCCCGCGTGCGGCACACCAACGTGGTGGCCGTGGTCGACTTCGGCATGACCAACGAGGCCATGCCCGCCATCGTGATGGAGTTCGTCGATGGCATCTCGCTGGAGGAGCACCTCCAGCGACACGGCGCCATGGCCTGGGGTGACGCCTGCGCGCTGCTCCAGGGCATCCTCGCCGGCCTCGACGCGATGCACGCCGCGGCGATCATGCACCGCGACCTCAAGCCGTCGAACGTGATCCTCGTGGAGGGCGACGTCGAGCGGCCGAAGCTCATTGATTTCGGCATCGCGAAGCCCCTCGACCCCGTGGCCATTCGCGGCGACCTCACCCGCGCGGGGATCCTCGTGGGCACGCCCGCGTACATGGCGCCCGAGCAGCTCGTGGGCGCGCGCGTCGACCAGCGCGCCGACCTCTACGCCGCCGGGCTGCTCTGGTACGAGTGCGCCACGGGCAAGCTGCTCTACGACAGCGACGAGTTCTCTGAGCTCCTGCGCCGCGTGCGGGAGCCCGCGCCGCTGCCCGAGGCGCCGCCCTCGCTGCCCGAGATCCCCGACTCCGTCGCCGACGTGGTGCTCTCGGCGCTCTCCATCGACCCGGCCGATCGCCCCACCGACGCGAGGGCCTTCGCCGCGCGCCTGCGCACGGGCGCCCGCCTCGGGCGGGTGTCACGCCCGCCGCCGGTGATCGAACGTGAGCGCGTGAGCGTGCCGGTGCGCGCGTCTACGCCGACGCAGGCGCACGCGGCGCGGGGTCGCTACCTCGTCGCCGCGGCGCTGCCCCCCACGCGCCTCGGCCTCGCCGAGGAGCGCCGGTGGCTCGCGTCGCAGCTCGCCGCGGGGGCCCGCGGCTTCACGCTCGGCGCGCAGGTGTGGGTCGCGCTGCAGGGCGCCGCGGTGTCAGAAGACGACGCCCGCGCCGCGGCCGAGGCGCTCTGCGAGAAGGTGATGGCGCGCTTCGGCCCCACCGCCGTGGCCTCGTGGGCCGTGGTGGACCCGGAGTTCGCCCTCACCGCGCCGCAGCTCATCGGCGCGAAGCCGCTGCCGCCCGCGCTGCGCGACCTGCTCGACGCGATGCTGTGACCGCCCGCGCGCTCACGACGCGGCGTTCACCTTCACCTCCACCGTGCGCGGCCGCGACTCCGCCCGCCGCGGGATCGCGAGCGTGAGCACGCCGCGGTCGAGCCGCGCCTCGGCCGCCCCCGCGTCGGCCCACGAGGGCAGGCGGAACGAGCGGGTCACCGCGCCGTAGCCGCGCTCCGACGAACGCCGCGCCGCGCCTTCGACGGGCAGGGGACGTCGCGTGGCGCGCACCGTCAGCACGTTCTGCTCGATGGTCACCTGCAGGTCGCCGTCGGCGACGCCGGGGAGGTCGACGCTCAGCGCGAGGCCCTGCTCTGACTCCACGACCTCGGCGGCCGCGTCGAAGCCGCGGGCGTTGTCGTGCAGGAGCCGCTCGACCTCGCGGTCGACCTGGAAGAGAGACGACGCGGGAGAACCAAAGGGACGAAAGACGCTCAGCATGGTGGATGCTCCGGTGGTTCGCGCGACCGCGCGTCGGCGCCCGCTGCGTGAACCCCTCACGCGTCGGCGCCGCGCCGTCGATCGTCGCGTGCTGTGCGCTGGAGCCACCTCCCCGCGAGGCGTCAAGCGCGCGCCCGGAACTTTCTCAGCGGCACCGCGAAGGCCCGCGCGCGCCCCCCACGCGCACGCCGAGGTGCGTGGCCACAACACGCTCGTGGCCGTCGCTGGGGCGGTTCACCACCCCGCGCTCGCGCAGGTAGAGCGTCGACGAACCGCCGCCATCGAGCTTGAACCCGTCGTGCGCGCCGAGGCCGCGGAGCACCTCGCCGAGCTGCCGCGCCGTGACCCCGCTGTCGCGCTCGCTGCGCCCCTCGACGACCACGAGGTAGAGCGTGCGGCGGTCGGCGCTCAGCCCCAGCGCGGTGCGCGGGTGCCGGGCGTCGTGGCCGGTGATCGCCGCGCTCTCCTGCACCACGCCGCCGCGCAGCACCCGCTCGCGGAGGGCCAGCACCTCGCGAAAGGAGTCGGGCACCGCGGCGATGTCATCGACCGGGTCGAGCACCGTCACGGCGTCGCGCGCATCGACGGCGAGCAGCGCGTCGCGGTGCTCCCGCGCGCGCACGGGCCACGAGGCCCCGTCGCCCCGGGCCACGCCGAGGGGGGTGAGGGCGCGCGGGTCGAAGTAGTCGCCGTTGATGGCCGCGAAGGCGCCCACCCGTCGCGCCCACTGCGACACCCGCGCGGGGCCCTCACCGGGGGAGGTCACCCGCAGCGAAACCCTTGCGTCGCAGAGGTTTACGGTGACCACGTGCACCGTCGACGGGCGGTCGTGAAAGCGCACCACCCGCCGCGCGTAGCGCACCTGCGCGGCGCCTTCGGTCGCGAACAGCAGCAGCGCGAGCGTGAGTGCCCTCATGCGGTCTCAGCCGCGTCGGCCGGTGAGCCACGCGTCGATGCGCGCGGGGGCGACGCCCACGATGTCCGCGAGGGCGGCGAAGGGGAGCAACGCATGCGCGCAGGAGCCGAGCAGCGCGGCGCTGCCGAGGCCGCGGAGGGTGAAGCGCCACCGGGCGACCGGGCTGAGGTGGGAGTAGTCCTCGGGCCACGCACCCGACTCGCCGCGCGCGCGGGCGGCGTCGACGGCGCCCTGGTATGCCATTCCGCGGGGCAGCGCGCCGAGGAACATCCCGAGGTCGATGAGGGCGCAGACCGCCAGCGCCCAGCGCGCGACGCGGTGATCGAGGGCGATGAGGCCGAGCGCGACGAGGATCCCCCACGCCACCGCGACGAGCGCCACGGGCGGGTGCCACATCGGGCCAGCGGAGGGGAGGGTCGACATCCCGGCAGGGTAGCACCGCGCGTCGGTCAGCCCCGCGGCAGCGACACGAAGCCCGTGGGCAGCGCGGCGATGATCCCCGCCAGCGCCTCGCGGCGGAGCGCGTCGCAGGGCGCGTCGCGGCGTTCGGCGAGGTGCCACTCCGCGCTCAGCGGCGCGTAGCGCAAGCCCGCGTCGCCGCACGCGCGGGTGAGCGCCTCGGGCGTGTACAGGGTGATGTGCCCGTTGCGCGGCGCGAGGTACCACCACGACTCCGCGGGGATGTGCGGCGGCACCAGCGCCGTGGACATCAACGCGAAGCCGCCGGGGCGCACCCGCGCGGCGATGGACGCGAGCGCCTCGCGCGGATGCAGCACGTGCTCCAGCACCTCGCTGCAGAACACCAGGTCGAAGGCGCGGTCGGGGAGCGGCGCGTCGTGGGAGAAGGGGTCCCACCCGACGGCGTCGGCGACGTCGCCGAGGGCGGCGACCATCGCGCCCGAGCCCGCGCCCCAATCCAGCAGGGAGGGGCGGTGCGTCCAGTCGCACGCGTCGCGCAGCACCGCGCGCAGCAGGGCCGCGTTGGCCGCGGGCCGCACCGAGGCATAGAGTGGGTCGGCGCGCGCGTAGTCGTCGTTGTAGATCTCGCGGCGAAGGTCCTCGGGGGTGTACCCGTCGAAGAACGCCGTGAGCACCATCCCGCAGCGGGTGCACCGCGCGTAGTCCACCACGCGACCGTCGGGCGAAAACACCGGGCCGTCGGCGTCGCCGCAGCTCCGCGCGAAGTCCACCGCGGCGCAGGGCACCGTCGCGCCCTCACACACCTTGCAGGGCGGGCTCACGACGGTCGGACCAGCGCCGGCACGCTGAGCGCGCCCGCGTCGGTGGCGCCCACGCTCGCGCGCAGGTACACCCCCGCGGCCTCGCCCGCGATCACGAAGACCCCGTGGTTCACGCTCTCGCCTGCCTCCGAGCGCTCGGGGGTGAACCGCTGCTGCGCCACCCACCGACCGGGCCGCAGCAGCGAGAGGGTCTTCTCCCACTCCTCCTGCGTGAGGGTCACGCCGAGCACCACCTCGTCGCCCTCGGCGCCGTAGTCGCTCTTGAGCACCCACGCCTCACGCTGCGCGCGGAGCTGCTCGGGGTGCAGCGACTCGACCCGCGCGGTGTAGGGCACGTAGCGCTCGATGGCCTGCTGCGACGCGGGCGAGAAGCGGTGCACGTGCTCCCACATGAAGGCCATCGCGCGCTTGTTCTGCGGCAGCACCGAGCCGAAGGGGTTGAGCACGGCGGTGCGGCCGTCGATGAAGGCGCCCAGCGCGGCGCGCAGGGGCTCCACCAGGGGGGCGGCGTCGGGGATGTCCTCGTCGAGCCAGGCCGACGCGCGCTCGCCCCACCAGTCGGTCTTGTAGTGCCGCACGAGGAGGCCCAGCGGGCGGTCGAAGAGCGTCGCGGGGCCCTCGCCTTCGCGCCCGAGGTTGAAGGGTGAGCCCAGCACCACCTCCCACCCGGCCTCGCGGAACCAGCGGCGGTAGAGGCGCACCAGCGAGAGGTCCTCGGGGATCTCCGTGGGGTACACGATCCCCACACGGCGGGGCGCGTCGGCGGCGGTGGCGCGGGTGAGGGCCTCGGCCATCGCGACGAAGCGCGCGCGCAGGGTCGCGTTGGGGTCGAGGAATTCTCCCGCGTCGGTGAGCCGCGCGAGCTCGGTGGCCTCGGGCGAGCCCGTGGGCGTGTCGCAGTTCAGCTCGGCCACGGAGAGTCCCTCGTCGGTGACGAAGACGTCCGCGCGGGCGACGCCGTGCCAGAGCCCTCCCGAGGCGACGAACATCGCCCGCTGGGTGGGGCTCAGGGCGAAGAAATCCTCCAGCAGCGCAGGGGCTTCGAGCGCGATCTGGCAGAGCTCGTCGTAGACCCCGGCGACGCCCTCGGCGGCGCGGCGGAGGGACTTCCAGCGCGCGGCGTCGAGCGCCATGGGCGCTTCGCGAAAGCGCGGGCGGCCGTCGAACCAGGGGTCGGTCACGACCTCTCCCGCGGCGAGGCGCGCGGCGAAGTCGTCGTAGCTCACGAGAGGCTCACGATGGCCAGCGCGGCGCCGAGGTAGGTCGTGGCCTCCAGCGCCGCCACGCCCACGTCGTGGGCGGCGCCGATGGACGCGTCGAGCGGTCCCCCGCGCAGCCGCGGCCGGTGCCCGAGGATCACGCCCCCCACCACGAGCTGCCGCACGGGGTAGAGCGCGAGGCACCACGCGCTGACGCCCGCGAAGCCCAGCAGCGAGGAGCGCCAGCCCGAGAAGTCACCCTCCACCGCGCGGGAGATCAGCACGGCGACGCTCACCGTGAGCCCGGCGTACGAGACCCCCGCAGCGAGGTTCTCGCCCGCGATCTGCTCGGCGTCGTCGTAGGTGGTGAGCGCGCGAAAGAGGGCCACGAACGCGCCGTGGACCACCATCGCGAGGGCGAAGAAGATCGCCCCGAGGCCGAGCTCGCCGAGGCTGTGACCCGCCACCGCGCGCGACGCGAGGAGGGCCGTGGCGACCATGTGCGACGCGCCGGCGAGGGCCGCGGAGGGGTTGTCCTCGTCGAGCTCCGCGTCGAGGCGACCGCGGAGCAGCGCGCGCAGCGAGAGCCGCCCGACGCCGAGCACCATCACGAGCCCCGCGACGGCGTAGGCCGCGGTCCACCGCAGGTCGTCGGCGAGGCCGAGGCCGCGGACGTTGTGCTTCACCACCGCGGCGCTCACGAGGAGCACGCCGAGGAGCTCGCCCACCGTGAGCAGACGGCGGGCGGTGTTGACCGTCGCGCCGCGGTCCATGAGGGCCCGCGCGGCGCGGTGCAGGGACAACATCGCGACGAGGGTCCCGGCGGCGAAGAGCGCGACGTAGCGCGTGTGCGGCGACATGCGCGGGAGCGTACCAGCGGCGCGCGGGCCCGCGGTATGATCCCGCGCGTGAGCGACGACGGGATGCTGCGCGGGGTGC
>JBILLI010000127.1:0-13479 GCA_044376155.1 Polyangiales bacterium | reverse complement strand
ACGAGCTGCCGCACCGCGAGCTGCTGCGCGGGATACTTCTGCGCGGGCACGTCGTGCCTGGCGTGCCGCACCGCCGGCGTGCCGTGCTCGTCGACGTCGCAGTGCTGCGCGGGTCGCACCTGCTCCGGCGGCGTCTGCCGCTGATCCCGCGCCGCCGCGCCCATCGGGCCCTCACCCCGTCGGCGCGACGGAGTTCTTCCAGCTCACGGGCAGGTCGAGCACGCCCTCCAGCTGCAGGTGGTCGTAGAAGGCCTCGCACATCAGCTCGCACACCAACGCGAGGAGGGAGGGGTCGCTGACGAACTCCAGCGCGTCTTCGCTCAACGCCTGCGGGAGCACCGCGAGGCGCGTGAGCAGCGGGTCCTTCACCCCCAGCGCCAGGCGCTCGAGGAAGTGCTTCTCGAACACCTCGCGAAAGCGCTTGAACGCCGCCGCCGAGACCTTGTGTCCGTCCAGCAGAAAGCCCTCGGTGCGCGCCACCTGCGACTCGCGCACCACGCTCCAGCAGAGGTCCCCGAGGTCCTGCCGAAAGGAGCTGGTGAAGAACTCGGTGAACACCTCGGTGAGGATCCGCAAGAGCCTCTCCAGCTCCGGCGCGCGCTGCCGCAGGAGCTCGGTCTGCAGCTCCCGCTCGACCCGCGCGTAGCGAGAGAGCGCGAGCTCGATGACCGCGGGGTGGGTGACCTCCTGCGCGCGCAGCGCGGCCACCACGGCGCCCCGCGACGCGAGGTGCGCGAGCCACATCGCCTGCTCCGCCGAGGGCACCGGGGGCGCGTCGTCGTCGCGCCAGAGGTCGGGCCGCAGCGCACGCTCGAAGAACAGACCGGAGATGCGCCGCGAGAGCTGCTCCACCCGCGCGCGCAGAAAGCCCCGGCGCGCGTCGAGCAGGAACTCCAGCGCGTGGCGCAGCTCGGCGGTGAGCTGGATCTCGTCGTCCATGCGCTGCGTGCGGGGCGCGTGCTCGTCGGGCGGCGGCTGCGACGAGGGGTGCGCGCGGCGCAGCGCGTGGAGCTCGGCGATGACCCCCTGGGTGATGGCGTCGAGCTCGGCGTTCGTCGACGCCTCGGGCTCGTAGAACACCACCCGCGCGCGCACCTGCTCATCGCGCAGCCGCTGCGCTGCGTCGGCGAGGTTCAGGCTCTCTCTCGCGCTCGCCCCGAGCAGCGACGCGCGGTGCGACGCGGGCACCCCCGGCGCGCGCGACCGACGCGGCACGAAGGGCGGTGGGCGCTTCGCCTCGGGGGGGGCCGGGGGCTTCTTGCCCTGGCTCACGACCGCGTCGCGCGGCCGTCGACCCAGGGGCGCAGCGCGTCCACGCTGGCCTCGACGCGGCCCGGGGCCATGCCGCCGTCGCGCAGCGCGCGGCCCACGTCGTCGAGGTTCGCGAGGGTGCCCTCGCGCAGCGAGACCACCGCGGCGGTGACCGCGCAGGTGTCCTCGGGCGAGGCCATCACGATCACGTCGTTGCCGAAGTGCTCGCGCCACGCGCCCTCCACCCCGCGCCGCCCGTGGTCGGGGATGATGAAGAAGGGGTGCCAGCTCTCCCGCACCGCGGCCATCACGGCGGCCATGGGGATGTCGGCGTCGACGTCGTAGCCCAGGGTGATCTTCACGGTCTCCGCGGGCACCGCGGGATAGCCTGTCTCGTCGCCCGTCATGAAGAGGTAGCCCTTCTTCTGACGCTTCTCGACGCAGTCCATGGCGGTGTGCCGCGCCGCGAACCACAGCGCGAGCTCGTAGCTCTCGCCGCCCTGGAGCTTGCCCGTGTACGACGTGCCGCGGACCACGGCCTCCATGCACGTGAGCGTGAGCCACTGGTCCATGAGCTCGGCGGTGGACTCGAACTGCCCGACCTGCAGCGGGGTGACGTCGTAGCGCGCGTCGGCGAAGGCCATGAAGAGCACCTGCGGGTGCAGCGTGCCGGTCTCCAGCAGGGTCTTCATGAACCGCGGCAGCTCCCTGCGCGCGAGCTGCTCGGGGATCTGCCCCATGCTCCCGCTCACGTCGAGCGCGAAGCAGATGCCCAGCGACTCCGGGTGGTCGGGGCTGTCGCGGCACTCGCGGAGCTTCACCCCGTGCGGGTTCATGCGCGCGTGCACGCCCTTCTGCGAGAACACCTGCTGCGTGGGCAGCGCCGCGCGCGCCGTGGTGATCGCCTGGTGGGCCTCGTAGCTGTAGCCGCCGTATCCCATGGTCCCGCCTCCTTCTTGCTTTGCGAGCGCGATGGTGCCCGAGGGCCCCTGCCGACACAACGCGTCCCGGGCGGCGGGTTGAATCTCGCGGAGATTCACGCAACAAACGCACCTCCATTCTTCTGGAGGACTGAACCTTGCGACACCTCTCCCTCGCGCTCCTCGCGCTCCTCGGCTGCGCCAACACCGTCTCCCCGGGCACCCCCACCCCTGATGCATCGGCCGCGCTCGACGTGACCGCGACGGCCGACGTCATCCCCGTCGCCGACCGCGCCGCCCCGACCGACGTGGGGGTGTCTTCGCCCGACGGCGGGCGGGTCCTCACCGACGACTGCGCCCCGGGCACGTGGTGCTGGGAGCGGCCGTTGCCCAGCGGCGAGCGCATCGTGGGCGAGCGGGTGATCTCCGCGCGCGAGGTGCTCTTCGCCACCGTCGGCGGCACCCTCGCGCGCTGGGACGGCACGCGCTGGCGCACCGTGATCCTCTCGCTGCCGGGGGAGGTGCGCAGCGTGTGGGCGCAGCGCGGCGACGAGGTGTACCTCCTCTGCGTCTCGGAGAATTCCGCCGGCGCGATGCAGCGCTCGTGGCTGGTGCGCGTGCGGGGCGACGTCCCCGAGGTGCTCTCGGGCCCGCGCATGGGCTACGCGAGCAACCTCGAAGGCACCGCGGCCAACGACCTCTGGTCCCTCGGGCAGCGCGGGATGATCCATTGGAACGGCATGGCCTGGCGCGAGGTGGAGGGCCCGGGCGACGTGCTGCTCTCGGGGCTCTACGTGCGCGGCCCCAACGACCTGCTCGTGCTGGAGAACTGGGGCTCGGGCTCGGGCACCGGGCGGCTCCATCGCTTCGACGGCGCCAGCTGGACCCTGCTCACCAGCTTCGAGGGCCTGCGCGTGCGCGTCGAGGCGCCGCTGGTGGTCCTCGACGGGTCGATCTACCTGCGCGCGTGGGACTCCCGCGCGTCGCAGCCCGAGGTGGTGCGCTACGACCTCGCGGGCGGGCAGAGCGAGCTCATCACCCCGCCCATCGACAACGGCAGCGTGGACCTGCACACCGACGGCCGCGCGCTCTGGGCGAGCTACGCCAGCCGCGTGTGGCGCCGCGAGGGCGCGCAGTGGCGGGCCGTCGCCCCGATCAACGTGGGCTTTGGCGGGAGCATCGTCGGCGTCGGCCCTGACACCTGGCTCCTTGGCAGCACGGTGGCGCGGCTCCGCGGGGATCGCTGGGAGGCATTCTCCACCCCGCTCGACGGCGCCGCGGGATTCTGGCGCGACCGCAGCCCCACGCCCGCCCTCGTGACCCTTCGCCCCGGCGGCCTCGCCGCGCAGGACGCCAACGCCCGCGGCGACTGGCCCGTGTTGCCCATGCTCCAAGACGCCCCCGCGGAGGCCTGGACCCCCGACGGCGACAACGGCGGGTGGTTCGCGGCGAACACCGGCGCGACGCACGTGGTGAACCGACAACCGATGGCCCCCGTGCCGTGGCCCGCGGGCGGACGTCGTCAGGGCGAGATGGGCGCGTGGGGCGCGACGCTCTGGGCGGTGTCGGAGCGCGGCATCGAGCGCTACGTCGACGGCGCGTGGGCCGAGCCGGTGTCGCCGCCGATGATCCCCGAGGCGCCGCGCGCGCGACCGTACGTGCGGGCGGTGCACGGCGTGGGCGCGAACGCCGCGGTGTTCTCCACCGAGCTCATCACGGGCGACAAGACCGTGTACGTGAACGTCTACGCGCTGCGCGGCGCCGAGGCGACGTCGGTGAGCGCGCTGCGTGGGGTCTTCGGCGGGCGCTCCGAGGTGGTGATCGCGGGCAGCCTCCCGGCCGTGTGGCTGGCGTTCAACGGGCTGCGCCTCTGGGATGGCACGACGGCGCGCGTGGTCGAGCCCGAGGTGACCCCCACCGACCTGCACGTGCTCGCCGACGGCCGCGCGGTGGGCACCGACGGCGAGCGCGTCTACGTGTGGACCGCCGACGGTCGCCGCGTGGGCGCGCTGCCCGTCCCCCGGATGCGCGACCATTACTGGAACCGGGTGATGGGGGATGAGCGCGGGGTGATCCGCGTGGCGTCGGGGGACGCGGTGCTGCGCTTCACCCCGTGACGCGCGGAAACTCCTCTCGCACAACGGGTTCTGCGTCGTCGCGATGGGGCCGTCGGCTCGTCCAGGCGAGGGCGGCGGCGGCGAGGGCGCCCAGGATCGCGAGCGCGCCCGCGGCGCCCATGCCCGGCGTGGCGTACCGGAGATGGATCGTCTGCGCGCCCGCGCCCACCTCGACGCCGAGCATCACGCGGTTGGCACGAAGCAGCCGCGCTTCGCGGCCGTCGACGGTCGCGCGCCAGCCCGGGGCCCACTGCTCCGCGAGCACCGCGACGCCTGGCGCGTCGGGGTGGCACCGCAGCGTGACGTCGCCCGGCGCCCACCGCGCGATGACGCACCGGGAGGGCGCCCGCGTCGCGCCCCGCGGCAGCGCGCGCGCGGTGCCCGGCGCGAGCACGACAGACCTCGCGGTCACGACATCCTCTGCGAGGAGCGAGGCGCGCTCGGCCCCGCGGTCGGTCGCCGCGTGGGCCACGAAGGCCCGCGGCATCGGCGCGTTGACCGCGCACAGGCTCAGGCCCTCCGGGCGGGCGACGCGCGTGAGCCCCGCCGGACACTCTCCGCGCAGCAGGGCCGCGTCGACCGAAAGCAGCCGCAGGGCCGCCACGCGTGTGAGCGCGCTCAGCGCCTCGGTCTCCGGGGGGATCGCCACGTCGTAGCCGGGCAGCACGGCCACCCCGCTCCCGAGGTTCGTCTTCGCCCGGAGGATCGCGCGCACCCGCGGGATCGCCGTGCCCGTGATCAACTCGGCCTCGTCTTCGCGGAGCGACAGCGCGTGCCAGAGGCGCGGCGGCGCGTCGCCGCGGCCGCTGCGATCGGGCGCTCCCCGCACGGTGGCGGCCAGCGGCGCGACCCGCTCGAAGCGCCCCGGGTCGACCCAGCCGAAGCTCGTCGTCGCGGACTGTCCGAGGTCCATCGCGACGACGAGGGGCAGCGCCCACGCCGCGCGCTCCCGCCAGCGGTGGGTCGCGGCGAGGGCGAGGGCGAGGGCGCCGAGGCGCACGGTCGCGCCCGCGGCGAGCAGCGCGATCGCCGCGCCGACCGGGGGCGAGAACGAGGCCCGCGCGACCGCCGTGGCCGACGCGACCAGGGCGAGGGCGATGAGCGCGGGCCACCGGCTCGCGCCGCGAATCGCGCGGTCGGCGCCGAGCGCGACGAGGAGCGCGAAGGGGGTGTGCGCGACGATGAGGAACTTCTGCGGCGTGCGCATGTGCGAGAAGGGACGCAGCACGGCCCGCACCACGGAGAGCACCGGCGTGTGGGACCCGAGCGCGAGCAGCACGCCCAGCGCGACGAGCCCCAGCGCGGCCCAGGCGAGGCCCGCGCCGCGTCGGCGGGGCGCGAGGCACGCCAGCGCCGTCGAGGTCACCCCGAGGTACAGGGTCGCGTAGAAGACGGTGTCGCCCAGGGCTTCGCGCAGCATCGGGTCGGGCCCGCGACCGTTCAAGGCCGCCAACCCGCGGGGGATCACGAGGTCGATGAGGCGCAAGGGGTGCAGCGACCACGCGTCTCGCGCGGCCGCGCCGAGGGCGCCTCCTCGCGCGGTGGTGCCCATGAGCATCACGGCGGGGAGCCACGTCGGCGCCGACAGCGCGAGGGCGATGGCCCCCGCGGCGGCGCACGCGAGCGCCGCGTTGCGGAGCTGAGGGCGGGAGAGCGCATCCTCGGTCGACGCGCCCGCCAGCGCGAGCACCGCGGCGGGGATCAGCGCCATGAGGGCCACGTAGAGCTCGCCGCTGGTGAGCGTCGCCGCGCCGACCAGCGCCGCGGTCAGGACCTCGCGGGTGAGCCCCTGGCGGCGGCGCGACGCCGCGAGGAGCGACCACGCGGCGAGGCACACCCACGGGATCCAGGCCATCGTGACGAGGAGCACCCCGGTGGACCACTGGGCGCAGGTGAGCCCCGCGAGCGACCACGCGATGGCACCCGCCGCGCCGCCGAAGGGGCTGACGCCCGCGCGCCGCGCGAGGCGCCACAGACCCGCCGCGCCAAGTGCGACGTGGAGGAGCATGTACGCCGCCGTGCCCCAGCCCAGCGGGAGCGGAAGTGTCAGCAGCGCAAGGGGATAGAACGTCGCGTGGAGCGGATCGGCGGCGACCGGAAACCCCAGGCCCTCCCAGGGCTGCCACGCCGGGATCGTGCCGCGGGACAGGGCGTCGCGCAGGAGCCACCGCGTGGGGAGCACCCAGCGCGCGAGGTCGCGCTCCAGGATGGCGCGGCCTTGGAGCAGCGGGTGAAAGACCGCGAGGAGCGCGAGGACGACGGCCGCCATCGCACTCCACGCACGAATTCGTGCGGGGGGCGTCATCGGGCGCAGGATATGAGCTCCAGGCCTTCAGGAGCGTCAAGCGACGCAAGGACCCTGCGTCGGGCCTGGCGAGGGCAGACGCGGGGTCAGCGGTACATCCGGGTGAGGCGCGCCTCGGGGTCGCCCGGGTCGAGCAGCAGCAGCGCGAGGTAGAACACACACTCCGCGGGCTTCATCACGAGGTACACCGCGTCGGCGACCCAGCGGGACTTCACGTGGCGCGACACGGGATAGCCCAGGGCGTCGTAGGTCTTGCGGGCGAAGCGCCCGAAGCGCGGCCAGCGGGTGTGCAGGAGGTCCTCGAAGGCGTTGGCCGTGGCGAGCTGGCGGTTCACCACCACCGGGTGCCCGTGGCGCACGCCCATGCGCTCGGGGCGCACGAGCCAGGGGTGACCCTGCGCCGCGACGGTGCAGAGGTAGTGACAGTCCCCCGCCGGCTCGACGACGCGGGTGAGCGCCGAGAGCGGGCCCGCGCAGGTCTGGGTGAAGGTCCAGACGAGGCCGCGGGCGTCGTGGAAGAGCAGCGCCTGGAGCACCGCCTGCGCGCCGAGGAGGGCGAGGGCGGGCGCGGCGGCGGAGGTGATCCACGGGCGCAGCGAGCGCGGTGACAGCGCGGGCGAGGCGGGCGCGTCGCGGTAGAGTCCGTCGGCCGGCGGGAGGGGCGCGCGGGCCTCTTCACCCCGGCGTCGCAGCCGCGACCAGCACTCGCGCGCGAGGTACAGCAGCGCGAGGTAGGGGCTCAGCACCGACCACCCCATCACGGGGATCACCGCGCCCGGGAACTGCGGCGCGAACTGCACCGCGAGCGCGAGGTGCAACGCGATCCCGCCCATCATCGCCCCGAGCACCGCGGCCTCCACGCGCGGACGCAGCGCCTGCGGTCGCCGCCGCGACACCACCCACGCGAGGGCCGCCGCGAGGTGCAGCGCGAGCAGCCCCCACCCCTCGGGCATGTGAATCGGCCGCGGCACCCCCACGGAGCACCCGTCGACGACGCAGCTCGATTCCATCTCCCACTGCGCGAGCGCGAGGCCCGTCGCGGGGAGCACCACGAACACGTCGAACGCGAGCAGCCGACGGGCGTTGGCCGGGCCCCGCGCGGCCGCGTCGAAGAGCATCACGGTGAGCACGATGACCCCGAGGGAGACGACCACCAGCGGCGCCGCTCCCCGCTTGCCCAGCGCCGAACCCGCCGCCGCGAACGCGAGGAACGCGGGGGAGAGCAGCGCCGTCGCGGCGACGCAGCGGGCGAAATCGCGGAGGGTGAGCCCTGAGCCCTTGGGGGCGGGGGAGTGGTCGCGCATGTCCCGAGAGGCTACGCCCGATGTGCGGGGATCCGCCGAGGCGACGCGGTGAGCCGTCGCAGGCCGCGGGCGAATGGTCGCCGTGCCGCACCCCGATGGCGCCCCGGGCACCGTCACCCATAGCACCCGGGAGCAGACACCGTCCTTCGCGCGCCAACCCTGTGGATCATCACAGCAAACCCCCTCGCGTGTTACGAGCACCACTTTCGTGTGACGGCGAACGCAGTGCAGGCGCGCGAAATCTATGCGAACGAATCATGCCTCAGCGGATTGAGGGACGTACGGCCCGGGCGATGGGCGCACGCCGTACCCCTCGTGTCATCCGCTTCTTCTGGGAGACCTTCATGAACCGTCGACGAACCCTGGCCCTCGTGGCCGCGGCCGGACTCGCCACTGCGGGGGGGCTCGCGCTTCGCAGCAGCCGCAGCCACGCCGCCGACCACCTCGACCCCCCGACGCGCACCGACCCCGCGGCGGTGATGGCGGGCACCAACGCCGATCGCAACGCCGACATCGCCGATGTCTATGCGTGGCACCAGGGCACCTCGCCCAACCAGACGCTGGTGCTGGCGCTCTCGTACGCCGGGCCCAACGCCCCCGCGGCGGGGCAGGCCGTGCCCTGCGACCGTGATGTGCTGTACTCGATCCACATCGACAACAGCGGCGACGCGCGGGCCGAGCACACGATCTCGGCGCGCTTCGCGACCGACTCGACGAACCGCAACTGCTTCGTGCGCTTCGAGGGCATCCCCGGCGTCGTCGGCGCGCGCGTGCAGCCCGTGGAGCTCACGCGCAGCTACGGCATGGCGCGCGCGTACGTGGGCCTGCGAGACGACGCCTTCTTCTTCGACCTCCAGGGCTTTCGCGAGACCCTCGCGATGGCGGGCACCGCGCCCGCGGGCATGGGCGTTCGCATGACCAGCGACCGCGACTTCTTCGCCGGGCGCAACACCCCCGTGATCGTCCTGGAGCTCCCCGTGAGCGCCGTCGTCGAGACCGGACAGACGACGCTCAAGGTGTGGGCCACCACCTCGCGCATCGCGCCCTGAAGGAGCCGGAGACGAACATGAACCGTACGAACTGGATCCTCTCCGCCCTGATCTCCTCGGCCGTCATCGCGGGTTGCAGCAGCAGCTCCACGACCGACGCCGGCACCGACGCGCCGGTCGCCACCGACACGCCCGTCGCCACCGACGTGCAGACTGCGCCCGACGTGCAGACCGCGCCTGACGTGCAGACCGCGCCCGACGTGCAGACCGCGCCCGACGTGCAGACCGCGCCCGACGTGGTCGCGCCGACCGACGTGGTCGTGCCCGCCGACGTGCCCGTCGCCCCCACCGGGTGCGCGGCGTACTGCACGCAGATCATGACCAACTGCACCGGCGCCAACGCGCAGTACGCCGACATGACCGAGTGCACGACCTACTGCACCGCGGCCATGTGGCCCGCGGGTACGCCCGCCGACATGTCGGGCAACACCCTCGGCTGCCGCATCTACCACGGCGGCGCGCCCGCGGTGATGGACGCCGCCACGCACTGCCCCCACGCCGGCCCGAGCGGCGCGGGCGTGTGCGGCAACGTGAACTTCCGCAACGACCCCCCGACGGCGTTCCGCCGGGTGGACCGCATGGGCATGCCCGCGGTGAGCACGGCGCTCGTGGGCGCGACGCGCAAGAACGCCTACAACGACGCCGACCCCGCGGGCGACATGGCCTTCGCCGGCGACTTCATCACCACGCTCACGGCGCTGCACAACGCGCTCGACGACGACTTCGCGGTGCTGAACCTCGCGTCGTGCTCGATGACCACGATGATCAACGGCCTGCCGTCGTGCCTCGGCCAGCAGTACGCGCCGGGTCGCACCGTGGCCAGCCTCGTGGTGCCCAACGACGTGCTCAACCTCGACACCGCCGTCGCCGCGGGCTTCCCCAACGGCCGCCGCCTGCAGGACCAGGTCATCGACATCACCCTCGGCGTGCTCTTCCTGCGCCTCGGCACGGGGATGTGCGGCACCGCGACCTGCAACGCCGCCACCCTCGCGGGGCTGCCGTTGAACCCGCGGGCCAACGACCTCCCGTTCCTCACGACCTTCCCGTACCTCGCCGCGCCGCACCGCGCCCCCTGATCGCGGCCCCGCGCACCGTCCCTCCATGAGACCCCCCATCCTCGCCCTCGCCGCCGCGCTCGTCGCGTGTCGGCGAGAGCCTCCCCCTGCGCCCGCGCCGCGCCCCGCCGCGCCCGCCGCGCAGACCGCGGACGTGCCCGCGCCGCGGCCGCCCACGAGCCTCCAGGCCCGCCGCCTCGCCGCCCTCGACGAGGGCATTCAGGGCCACGAGCGCATGGCCGCGGCCCGCGCCGACAATTGGCTCGACCTCGAGCGCGCGGCGCTGCTCTACCTCCAGCGCGCGCGCCTCAGCGGCGACTACGACGACTACGGCCGCGCCGAAGACGCCCTCACCCGGGCCTTTCAGCGCGCGCCGCAGGGCGCGGGGCCGCTGCTCACCCGCGCGAGCTTCAACTACGCGGTGCACCGGGTGCTGCGCGTCGAAGACGACCTCCGCGCGGTGGAGCGCTGGGTGGTGGTCTCGCCCGACCAGCGCGAGGGCATCGCGTCGCTGCGCGCCGACGTCGCCTACCACAGCGGGCGCTACCCCGAAGCCCGGCGGATGTACGAGGAGCTCCTCGCACAGCGTCGAAGCGTCGGGAGGCTCGTGGCCCTCGCGCAGCTGGAGTGGAAGACCAACCACTTCGACCGCGCGCAGTCCCTGCTCGACGAGGCCCAGCGCGTCGCCGAGGGAGAGCCCGAGGAGAGCCGCGCGTGGCTGCGCATGGTGCGCGGGATGATGGAGTCGGACCGCGGGCGCTGGGAGGAGTCCCTGGCGCAGTTCCGCGAGGCGCTGCGCGTTCGCCCGGGGTCGTGGGTCATCGAGGAGCACGTCGCCGAGGTGCTCGCCTGGTTGGGCCGCCACGAAGAGGCCCGTCTCATGTACGCCGACCTCGTGGCCCGCACCCAGGACCCCGAGTTCATGGACCAGCTCGCCGACCTCGAGGCCCGCCGCGGGCAGACCGCCCAGGCCCAGGCGCTCATCGTTCGTGCCCGTACGATCTACGAGCGCCGCGCGGCGCGCTTCCCCGAGGCCACCGCGGGGCACGCCATCGAGTTCTTCATGAAGCACGCCCCGGCCCGCGCGCTGGAGCTCGCGACCCTCGACCGGGCGGCGCGTCCGGGCGGCGAGTCGCAGGTGCGCTACGCCCGCGCGCTGGTGCGCAACGGGCGCTTCGCCGAGGCCCGCGCGACCCTCGACGCCGTGCGGCAGACCCCGTGGAACACCGCCGACCTCCACGCCACCCTCAGCGTCGTCGCCGCCCAGCTCGGCGACGCGACCCTCGCGGCCTCTGCCCGCGCCGCGGCCCTCGCCATCGACCCCCACGCGATGGACGACGCCGACGAGATCCTCCCGCCCCCCCTCGACGGCGGCGCTACCCGCTGACCGGCGGCGCCTCGGCCCGCGGCGCGCTCATTCGTTGACCCGGCGGCGGCAGCGCGGGCCCGAACCACTCAAAGAACACCTGCAGCTTCTCCTTCTGCAAGGGGGGGATGAAGTCGAAGTTCTTCCCCCGGTCGGTGATCTCCCAGAAGTGCTGCGAGGTCACCCCGAGGAGCTCGTCGCGGATGCTCGCGAGCCGCGCCGGCCGCTCCTGCCGCATGTCGTCGAAGACCCTCCGCGCCGCGGCCTCGTCGCCGTGCAGGAGGTAGTACGTCGCGAGCTTCACCTGCGCCTTGCGCACACCCTTGAGCGAGGCCTCCTGGGTGGCGCCCTCGCCCTCCTTGTCGACCTGCAGAAAGATCCGCAGCAGCTCCTCGCGGGCGCCGCTGGAGAGGTCGAAGGCGAGCTCATTGAGCGCGCAGAGGTCGTGGGCCACGGTCTCGAGCACGAAGGGCAGCTCGGTCTGGAACGCGAGCTGGCCGTAGTACTTGAAGTACCGCGCGACCTCGAGGGCGCGGCCCGCGAGGCCCATGCGGATGCACGCCTCGCCGAGCAGTCGGTACTGGTTGAACACGTTGTACGCCGTGCGCACGTCGCGGGCGTTCACCGTCGCGCGGAAGTACGTGTTGAAGAACTTGATGCAGAGGTCCACGAGGCGCTCGTCGCGCACCTCGAGGGCGTGCGCCGCGAGGGCGCGGGTCTGGATCGCCACCACGTAGCAGAGCTCGCGGTTCGACCCGAGGGCGCTCTGGTAGATCTGCTGGTACTGCCGCAAGACCTTGAATTCAAACCAGGTTCTCTCGGCGCTGACCGACTGCAGCACCTCGGGCGCCATGCTCACGAAGTCGGGGTTGGCGGCCACGGGCTCGGAGATGGTGAAGAAGTCCAGCGGCAGCGACGACTTCGACGCGGCGTAGTCGAGGGCGAGGTCGCCGAGGGCGTTCACCGCGGCCACGGCGATGGTGCCGTCGTGGTTCGACATGGCGTTGAGCACCACGTCGGCGAGCTGCTCGGCGCCGTCGGCGGCGTGGCGCTGCACGTCCTCGGTGCTCATGCGCGCCATGATCAAGAGCCGGGGCCCGCGGGTGATCACCGAGAGGGTCTCGGCGCGAATGCGCGCGACGATGCGCAGCGGATCGAGGAAGTCGAAGACGAAGGCGAAGTAGGGCAGCAGGAGCAAGAGCGACAGGGTCATGAGCCCCATCGCGAGGGTGGTGCCCCACACCGGAACGAAGCCGCTTCGCACGCCGAAGGCCACCCACATTCCCTGGATGCCCGAGACGACGAAGATGCCCAGCACCGCGAAGTTCACCGGCGCGCGAAAGAACAGCCCGGTGATGCGGTGGGTGTACCGGTTCGACGCGAGCTCCACGATGATGGCCACGACGCTGATGGCCACGCCGAGGATGCCCGTGACGATGGCGCCGACGTTGGCGTTGAGCTCGGTGGGGTCGTGGGTCGGGGTGGAGAAGAGGGCGCGCAGCGCGGGCTGGGTTCCGCCGCGGCCGTCGGCGTCGAGCAGGCGCCCGAGGAGTATCACCAGCACCGACGCGCCGGCGAGCAGGAGGAAGGGGTAGAGCCACACCCGGAGCTCGGTGTGCACCTCGAGCTTGCGGCGCTCGCGGCTGCGGGGGGAGGCCTCGGCGCCGGGGATGGACGTGCGCGCACCAGGCGTTCCGTCGCGGGAGATTTCCGTGTCGCGGTCTGCCATGGGTGCGGTCCCAGCCCGGGAGTATCTCAGCCTTCGGGGCTCGTGGCACGCGCCGACGTGCGCGGCGCGCGCCGTGCGGGTCACCACGTCTCGCCAGGAGCGGGCCTCAGATCGCGGGGAGGTCGAACTGAAACGAAGCCCCGCCCTCGGGGGCGCGGGTGGCGTGCACGGTGCCGCCGTACCCCTCGACGATGTGGCGCACGACGAGGAGACCGAGGCCGGTGCCCTGGCCCACGGGCTTGGTGGTGAACCAGGGCTCAAAGACCCGCTCGGCGAGGGCGTCGGTGATCCCGGGGCCGCTGTCGTCGACGGCGCAGCGCGCGCGCCCGTCGCTCAGCCGCACCCGCACGCGGAGCACCTTCGGGCGATCGGTGACCGCGGCC
>JBILLI010000757.1:0-3733 GCA_044376155.1 Polyangiales bacterium | reverse complement strand
GGGTGAAGGGTCGGGGAAGGGGGCCACGAACCGCGCGTTCGCCATGGAACTCCGCGTGAATTCTGAGGCTCACCCCGCGGTGCGGTGACCGTCAGCCCTCGGGCTTGTCGCTCGTGGCCTTGAGCTCCTGCGCGACCTCGTAGAGCACGGCGTCGATGCGCTGCACGTCCTCGCGGCCGGTGTCGATGTGGAACTCCAGCGTGGGCATGCGGCGCACGCCGAGCCGCGGGGCGAGCTTGGTGCGCAGCGTGGCCGTGAGGCGCTTGAGCACCTTGAGCGCCGCGGCGGCCTTCGCGCCGTCGGGGGTGTCGCCCATCACCACGAACGACACCCGCGCGAGGGAGACGTCGTCGGTCACGTCCACCCCGGAGATCACCACGCCCTGCGCCCGGGGGTCGCCCACGTCTTGCGCGAGGATCAGGGTGAGCTCCTCGCGCACCCGCTGCCCCACCCGCGCGCCGCGGCGGCGGTCGTCAGCGCGGGAGCTCTTCGTCGTCGTCGGTACCTTCGCCATCGTGGCCTCCGCGCGGCGACACGCTCAGGTCGCCAAAGAAATCAGTGTCTTCGTAGCGGCGCAGCTCGCGCTCGTGAGAGGTCACCACGGCGTCGCCGACGATGGCCCCCTCGATCACATCGAGGGCCTTCAAGAGTTGAGACTCGGTCACCGTGGCGTCGTTGGAGACCGCGCAGAGACCCAGGGTCGCGACCTGCCAGCGGTCCAGCGGGCCCACCTCGGCGACGCTCACCGCGGTGCGCGCGCGCAGGCGGTCCACACAACGGCGGACCACCATGCGGCGGTCTTTCAGGGAGCGCGCCGCGGGGATGTGCAGACGCACCCGCAGCACGCCCACGTACACGTCACTCCACCTGCCAGGAGATCCGCAGGGCGCCGCCGCAGTCCACGGCGGTCTTCAGGGCGTCGTGGAGCTGCCGGAGCATCAGCGCCGCGATGAGCTCGGGGTGCCCCTCGAGGGTGTCTTCGCCCGGGGTCTCCTTGCCCGCGAGCACGGGGTGCAGGGGCTTGGGGTCCACCGCCCGCTTGGGCCGCAGCTCGAACTCGTCGTTGATCACCCGCGCGATGACCGCCGCCACCTGCCCGCGGTGCTCGGGCTTGAGCACCCGGGTCACCCGAATGAGCATGGCCTTGCATCGGTCGGGCGAGAAGCGCCCCGAGTTCGTGCGCCGCCCGGAGTACTTCCAGGGCTTCGCCGACACCTCGGTGATCGCCGCCATGACGGCCTCGAAGGGGTCCCGCGCCTCCCAGGAGAACTCCCAGGTGCCCGGCAGCTCGTCGCCGTCCTCGTCGATCAGTTGGTAACGGGTCTGCCCCGCGCTCTGCATCACTGCCCTCGTGCGTGCATCGCCCCCCCGCCGCGGACCTTCCCACGGTCGCGGCGGAGGCGCTGCCTTGATCCCACCCCCGGGCAGAGACGCCCCGAGGCCCTCGCGGTCACAGCTTCGCTGCGACCTCCTCGACCTCGTAGACCTCGATCATGTCGCCCGACTTGATGTCCGGCGTGTTGTCGAGCGAGATGCCGCACTCGAAGCCCTGGGCGACCTCCTTCACGTCGTCCTTGATGCGACGCAGCGACGAGATCTTGCCCTCCCACTTCACCGCGCTGTCGCGCACGAGGCGGGCGTGGGCGCCGCGCTTCACGACGCCCTCCGACACCATGCAGCCAGCGACGATGCCCACCTTGGTGATGTTGAACACCTGGCGGATCTCGGCCTTGCCCAGCGGCTTCTCGACCAGCGTCGGCTTGAGCTGCCCGAGCATCAGGGCCTTGATGTCGTCAACGGCCTCGTAAATGATGTTGTAGAACCGGATCTCGAGCTTGTTGTGATCCGCGGCGCTCTGGGCCTTGCCCGCGGGGCGCACGTTGAACCCGATGATCACGGCCTTCGAGGGCACCGCGAGGTTCACGTCGTTCTCGGTGATCGCACCGACACCGCCGTGAATGACCTCGACCCGGACCTTCTCCGTCGAGAGCTCGGTGAGGGCCTTGCGCAGACCCTCTACGGCGCCCTGGGCGTCGGCCTTCACGATGACGTTCACGGTCACCCGCTCGGTGCCCTGCTGCGCCGCGATGAGGCGCTCCAGGTCGATGGGGGCCGCGGTCTGCGACTGCGAGCGGCGCTTGTCGATGGCCGCGAGCTTCTCGGCCACCTCCTGCGCCTTGCGCAGGTCGGTCGCCACGTAGAGCTTGTCGCCCGCGTTGGGCACGTCGCTCAGGCCGAGGATCTCCACCGGCACCGAGGGCCCGGCCTTCTCCAGCGGCTTGCCGCGGTCGTCGAACATGGCGCGGATGCGCCCGTAGGTCGCGCCCACCAGCACGGGGTCGCCGTTGCGCACGATGCCCTCCTGGATGAGCACCCGCGCGATGGCGCCGCGGCCCTTGTCGAGCTTGGCCTCGAAGACCGTGCCCACGCCGTGCTTCTTCGGGTCGGCCTTGAGCTCGCGCATCTCGGCCTGCAGCGCCAGGGTCTCGAGCAGGGTGTCGATGCCCAGCTTGGTCTTGGCGCTCACCTGCACCACGAGCTCGTCGCCGCCGAAGGCCTCGGGCACCACGCCGTGCTGCAGCAGCTGCTGGATCACCCGGTCGGGGTTGGCGTCGGGTCGGTCCATCTTGTTGATGGCGACGATGATCGGCACCTTGGCCGCGCGGGCGTGGTTGATGGCCTCCACCGTCGTCGGCATCACGCCGTCGTCGGCGGCCACGACCAGCACGGCCACGTCGGTGAGCTGCGCGCCGCGGGCGCGGAGCGAGGTGAACGCCTCGTGACCGGGCGTGTCGAAGAAGACCACGGGGCCCTTGGTGGTGTTCACGCGGTAGGCGCGCACCTCCTGGGTGATCCCGCCGGCCTCGCCCTCGGCCACGCGCATCCCGATGATGGCGTCGAGGAGGGTGGTCTTGCCGTGGTCGACGTGGCCCATCACCGTCACCACCGGGGCGCGGGTCACGGGCTCGTGCTTCTGGTCCGTGGGGATCGCCGACTTGATGATCTCCGTGGGATCGATGGCCACGTCCTCGACGGTGTAGCCGAACTCCCCGGCGATGAGCCGCGCGGTGTCGGAGTCGAGGGAGGAGTTGATGTTCTTCCCCTTCTCGCCGAGCTGAATGAGCTTCAGCAGCACCTCGGTGGCCTTCAGGTTCATCTTCGCCGCGAGCGCCGCGATGGTGACCTGCTCCTCGATCTTCACGACGCGCTTGTGCTGCGCCATCTCCGGCGTGATCACCACGCGCGGCGGGGTCTTCATCATCCCCGGGCCCGGGCGCACACCCGGGATCGGACGACCCGGGATCGGACGCTTCACCGGCCGGCCGATGCCCGTGGGCACCACGGTCACCCCGGGGTTCGGGCGAATGCCCACGCACTTGGGGCCCATTGGCGGACCCATGCTCCCAGGCCCCATCGGCGGACGGCTCACCGAGGCCGGGCCGCGCGAGGGCGCCCGGGGCGTCTCATAGATCACCTGCTTGGTGATCGGATCCCACCGCGCGATGCCCGAACGCTGCACCGGCGGCTGGCTCGGCCGCTGCGCTGCAGCTTCAGGCGCGGGCACCGTCTGGTTCACGTCCGGCACCGCGGGGGCGGGCGCGGGCGCGGGCGCGGGCGCTTCGACCTTCACCGGCTCCGGCGCAGGCGCGGGCGCTTCGACCTTCACCGGCTCCGGCGCAGGCGCGGGCGCTTCGACCTTCACAGGCGCGGGCGCTTCGACCTTCACGGGCTC
>JBILLI010000126.1:0-13518 GCA_044376155.1 Polyangiales bacterium | reverse complement strand
GACCGCATCGCGCAGCTCGACGGCCGCGTGGGCGCGATGGTGCACGTGATGGCCGAGCGCGCCCTCGCCGAGGCGGCGAAGCTCGACGCGCTGCGCGCCCGGGGAGTTCGCGTCGGCCCCTTTCACGGCGTGCCCACCGCGGTGAAGGACCTGCACTTCCTCCGCGGCGCGCCGGTGCGCCTGGGCTCCCGCGCGTTCTCGTGGCTGTGGAGCCCCTACGACGACCGCATCGTGCGCGCGCTGCGCCGCGCGGGCTTCGTGATCCTGGGCAAGACGTCGACCTCGGAGCTCGCGCTGCTGCCGATCGTCGAGACCGACCTGCACCCGCCCACGCGCAACCCCTGGGACCTCACGCGCAGCGCGGGCGGCTCCAGCGGCGGCGCGGGCGCGGCGGTGGCGGCGGGCTTCGTGCCGGTGGCGCCCGGGAGCGACGGCGCGGGGTCCATTCGCATCCCGAGCGCGCTCAACGGGCTGGTGGGACTCAAGCCCTCGCGGCACCTCGTGCCCGACGACAGCGACCGCATCGACGTGCACCGGATGACCACCTGCGGGCCCATGGGCCGCTGCGTGGATGACACCGCCGCCCTCCTCGACGTGCTCGCCGCGCCCGAGCGCCCGGGGCGGTTCTTCGACGCCTCGCGGGCGAAGGTGCCACCGCTGCGCATCGGCGTGATGGTCGATCCGCCCTTCGGAGAGACCGATCCGCGCATCGTGGCGTGTGTGCGCGAGGCCGCCGCCGTGCTGCGCGACGCGGGTCACACCGTCGAGGAGCGCCCGCGGGTCGAGGGCAACGTCGAGGAGTTCATCCCGGTCTACCAGAGCCTCTTCGCGCGCATCCCGGTGATCTCGTCGAGCCGGTTGCAGCCGGTGGTCCGTTGGTTCCGCGACGAGGGCAAGCGGCACGCTCACGCCTTCGTGCGCGAGCGCTTCACCGAGCTCGCCGCGCGGGCGGTGCGGGCGATGGGTGACGTCGACGTGATGCTCACACCCACCACCGCAATGATGGCGCCGAAGGTCGGCGAGTTTCGCGGGCTCGGGCCGCGGGAGTTGTTTCAGGCGGTGTCACCGCTCGGCGCGTTCACTGCGACGTCGAACCTCAGCGGGTATCCCGCGATCTCTGCGCCCTTCGGCCACATCGAGGGGATGCCCGTCGGCGTGCAGCTCATTGGGCGGCCGGGCGACGACGGCACGCTGCTCGCGCTCGCGCGTGTGCTCGAAGACGCCGCGGGCTGACTGCGCGGGAGCCGCGCGCCCATCGCCGCGCTCCCGGCGTCCGTGGCCCAGAAACGCAGAAGGCCCGGCTCTCGTTTGAGAACCGGGCCTGCTGTGTTGGTTGCGGGGGCAGGATTTGAACCTACGACCTTCGGGTTATGAGCCCGACGAGCTACCAGGCTGCTCCACCCCGCGTCTGAGGTGAGGCGGTTTGTAGTCGGGCACCCCGCTGGGGTCAAGAAGAAATATCAACGTCCTCGCTTTGGCCCAGGAGCTCCAGGTGAATCGCGCTTCACCGACGGCGTACGACCCTTGCCCTCGCGTGCCGGCGGCCGCCCCGTCGCAGGCTTTCCTTCCCGCGACGACGGACGCTCCTTCGTGGGCTTCCCCTCGCGCGACGACGGACGCTCCCTCGCGGGCTTTCCCTCGCGCGACGACGGACGCTCCTTCGCAGGCGCGCCCTCCCGCGACGGCCGACGCCCCTTCGCGGGCGCTCCCTCGCGCGACGACGGACGGTCCCGAACGGGAGCTTCCTCACGCGACCCGGGCGCGCGTGCCCTCCCTGCTCCTCGGCGTGAGGGCGGCGGAGCAGCCGCGCGGTCTCGCGACGGCTCGCCTCCTCCGCTGCGCGTGCCGACGGCGGCCTCGCGCTCCAGCTGCGCCCGGCGGTGCAGGGGCGGTCGCTTGCTGCGATCCTTGGGCGTCTCGGGCGCGGCGCGGGTCTTCGGTCCGATGGGCTCGTCGGGCGCGAGGCCCGCGGCCTTCTTGAGCAGGGTGATCTCCTTGTCGTTGAGCGCGCGGCGCTCGCCCGGTCGGAGCTTCGCGGTGGAGAGCCCTGCGAAGGAGATCCGCGCGAGGCGCATCACGAAGAGGCCCGTCGCCTCGGCCATGCGGTGGATCTGTCGGGTGCGCCCCTCGCGCAGCGTTACTTCGAGCCACGTAGAGCCCGCGGTCTCGTCGTTGTCGGGCGGGGTCACGCGCAGGACCTTCACCAGCGCCGGCGCTGTGGGCACCTGCCGCTCGTCGGGGTCGCTCTCGGTGGGCGGGAGCATCATCCCCTCGCGCCACGGCTCCAACTGCAGGTCGGTGACCACCCCGCGCACCTTCGCGACGTACACCTTCGCCACGTGATGGCTGGGATGGGTGAGGGCGTTCGCGAGGGCGCCGTCGTTGGTCACAAGCAGCGCGCCGGAGGTCTGAAAGTCCAGGCGTCCGACGGGGAAGACCCGGGTGCCGAGGTCTTTGAACGAGTCGGCGATGGTGGCGCGGCCCTCGGGGTCGACCATCGTGGTCACGCTCCCGCGGGGCTTGTGAAAGAGGAAGTACACCGGCGCCTCCATCACGAGGCGTCGGCCATCGAGCTCGACCTTGTCATTGCGGGGGTCGACGCGCGTGCCGAGCTCCGTCACCACCCTCCCGTTCACGCGCACCCGCCCCGCGGCGATGAGCTCCTCGGCGTGCCGACGTGAGCCCACGCCGCCGCGCGCGAGCACCTTCTGAAGACGTTCTCCGTGCTGTTCCATGACCATCGCTGCTGCCCGACGCGCTTGAGGTGGCGCCGGGCGTGTGAGGGGGGCGCGAACGCCCGTCAGGGGGTGGCGGCAGGAGCCGCCGCCGGGGGGGTCGCCGCGGGGGCGGCTGCGGTGCTGGGGGCGGGCGTGGCCGCGGCGCTGGCGCCGGGGTCGGTCGTGGGCACACCGGCGTCGGGGTCACCCGCGGGCACGGTCACCGAGCGCGTGGGAGCGACGCGGTCGACGCGGTCCCAGCGGTCGGCGCGGCCGTCGTGGTCGTAGTCCCAACCGATGCGCACGACGTGGCCGCGGTTGTCGTAGAACTCCCAGTAGTCCGCGCGAAAGTCAGGGGAGTTGTCGTGCTGCAGCTCGCGCTCCGCGCGGAACACCCGGTGGTCCCGAAAGAACTGCCGCGTGTCGACCATGCCGTCGCGGTTGGTGTCGTACTCCTGCCGCACGATCTCGCCGGCCTCGTAGTACGAGATCACGTCGATGTGCCCGTCGAAGTCGCGGTCGGCCTCTTCGCGCGTGGTGCGACCCTCGTCGTTGTAGAAGCGGAACACGTCCTTGGTGCCGTCGTGGTTGAGGTCGACCTCGCGGCACACCAGCACCGAATGCCCCTCGGTGCCCTCGCCCACCGTCTGGTAGACCTTGCGCACGTCGGGCGCGCCGTCGCGGTTGGTGTCGTACTCGCTCACGGTTCGCCCGGGCCGGGTGGCGTCACAGCGAGAGCGGTCGTCGCGGTTGCCGCCCGTGGCCACCGCCGCGGCGCGACGGGCGGTCACCCGAGGCGTGCCCTCCGACGTCGACGCGCAGCCCGCGAGGACCACCAGGCACAGGGAGCTCAGCCGGGGATTCATCAAGCGCCTCCGTCGGCCGGGGTCGCCGCGGTGGGGGTGGGAGCCGGCGTCACGGGCGCACCGGCGTCGTTCGCGGTCATGGTGTTGGTGGTGCTGTTGCCCGCCGAGGGGCGCGCGCCGCCGTCTCCGTCCGTGGGCGAGTCGGGCACGCCATCGTGATTCGCGTCGACCGCGGCGAAGGTGAGCCGACCCTCGCCGTCGAAGCGCTCCCAGGTGTCGACCCGGGCGTCGCCGTCGGCGTCGCGGCGGAGCTCGGTGACCCGGCCGTTGCGGTAGTCGCGCCACGTGTCGGTGATGCCGTCGAAGTTCGTGTCGAGGATGTCGCGCACCACCACGCCCGCTTCGTACGTGGCCACGACGTCCATGCGCCCGTCGAAGTCGTAATCGTCCTCGACGCGGGTCACGGCGCCGCTGCCGTCGTACCAGCGGATGATGTCCACGCGGCCGTCGAAATTCGCATCGACCTCGCGGCAGCGCGGCCGCCCCGCCTCCATCATCGTGCGGATGTCGGGCTGGCCGTCGTTGTTCACGTCCATCGTCTGCGCGCCGGTGCCGGCCACGCAGGTCTCGTGCGGCATGGGCTCGCCGCGAGGCTCCTGCGCCCCCTGCGTCGCGCCCGCGCGGCGCGCGTTGCTCGATGCCCCATCGCTTGAGCTGCACCCCCAGAGGGCGAGACCCAGCACCACCACGAACCTCACGCCAGTCATGAACGCTCCTTCGCGCGGCACCCCGGATTGTCGTCCAGACGGCACACGCGCGGCGCGCGTACCTTAGCGACCCAGATTCCCTCCGCGCAAGCGCCGCAAGGCCGCCGCAGCCCCCCTCCCCGCCCCTCGGCCGCCCCTGCCGTTGCCGCGGATTCTGGCAACATGCTGAAATTACGAGAGTTCGTGAGTCTACCCGCGCTGGGAGAGGTCACAAAGTGTATTGACAATGCACATATCGGCATCTAGGGTAACTTCACCACTTTGCCAAAGGGTCTTGTCATGAGCTCGAACGTGGACGAAAAGGTCGGTCACGCCGCGGTCGTGCTCAGCGACGATCCGCTCCCTGCACAGTTCCATCGAGCGGCGGTGGCGCCCACACCGCAGCCTGGACGGAGAACGATGCCTCGCAAGAAGGTCTCAACGACCATCTACATCGAACCCGAGCAGTTGGAGCTGCTCAAGACGCTCAACGAGCGCACGAAGGTCCCCATGGCGGAGTACATCCGCGAGGGTATCGACCTCGTGCTGCACAAGCACGCTGACAAGCTCCCGGGGCAGCTCCCCCTCGACGCGGTGGGCTCCACCGCGCGCCGCACCCCGTAGTCCACGCGCCCCCTCCGCGCGACCCCAACCACCCTCTCGCTCCCCCTCGTGGCGGATCTCTGCTAGATCCGCAGCCCACTCCTCATGTCCACCGACCCCACGCTCATCCGAAACTTCTCCATCATCGCGCACATCGACCACGGCAAGAGCACCCTGGCGGATCGCATCCTGCAGTTCACCGGCGCCCTCCAGGACCGGGAGATGGTCGAGCAGTTCCTCGACAAGATGGACATCGAGCGCGAGCGCGGGATCACCATCAAGGCCCAGCACGTCCGGCTGCGCTACGTGGCCCGCGACAAGAAGACCTACCAGATCAACCTCATCGACACCCCCGGACACGTCGACTTCACCTACGAGGTCTCGCGCAGCCTGCAGGCCTGCGAGGGCGCGCTGCTCGTGGTCGACGCCACCCAGGGGGTCGAGGCCCAGACCCTCGCGAACGTGTACCTCGCCGTGGAGGCCAACCTCCAGGTGATCCCGGTGCTCAACAAGATCGACCTGCCCAGCGCCGACGTCGAGCGCACCCGGCAGGAGATCGAAGACGTCGTGGGCATCGACGCCTCTGAGGCCATCTCCGCGAGCGGCAAGTCGGGCATCGGCATCGAGGAGATCCTCGAGTCGGTGATCGCGAAGGTGAAGCCCCCCACCGGCAACCCCACGGCGCCGCTGCGCGCGCTGCTCTTCGACAGCTGGTACGACACCTACCGCGGCGCCGTGATGGTGGTGAGGATCATCGACGGCACCCTGCGCAAGGGCGACAAGATCTACCTCATGGCCACGCAGCGCGAGTACGAGGTCACCGAGATGGGGGTCTTCACCCCCCACCCCGTCGGCCTCGAGGAGCTCTCCGTGGGCGAGGTGGGCTTCATCGCCGCGAACATCCGGTCGGTGCACGACACCAAGATCGGCGACACCATCACCCACGCCAAGCGCCGCACCGAGAGCCCCCTGCCCGGGTTCAAAGACGTGAAGCCCATGGTGTTCGCGGGGATCTTCCCCACCGACAGCGCGGACTACACCAACCTCCGCGACGCCCTCGACAAGCTCAAGCTCAACGACGCGAGCTTTCAGTTCGAGCCCGACACCTCCGAGGCCCTGGGCTTCGGCTTCCGCTGCGGGTTCCTCGGGCTGCTCCACATGGAGATCATCCAGGAGCGCCTGGAGCGCGAGTACAACCTCGACCTGATCATCACCGCCCCCTCGGTGGTCTACCAGGTGAAGGTGCGCGGGGGCGACACGATCCTCGTCGAGAACCCCGCGCGGCTGCCCGACCCCGGGAAGATCGAGTCCATCGAAGAGCCGTTCATGAAGCTCACGCTGCACATGCCCGCGAACTGCGTCGGGGCCATCATGCAGCTCTGCGTCGACCGCCGGGGCACCCAGGTGGGGATGCAGTACGTGGGCACCGACCGGGTGATCCTCGCGTATGAGATGCCCCTCAACGAGGTGCTCTTCGACTTCTTCGACCGCCTCAAGAGCGCGTCGAAGGGCTACGCCTCGATGGACTACGAGCTCATCGGCTACCGCGAGGGCACCCTCGTGCGGGTCGACATGCTGGTGAACGGCGAGGCCGTCGACGCCCTCTCGGTGATCCTCCACAAGGAGAAGGCCCAGCGCCGCGGGCGCGAGCTCGCCTCCAAGCTCAAGGAGGTGATCCAGCGCCAGCAGTATGAGGTCGCGATCCAGGCGGCCATCGGCGGCAAGATCATCGCCCGCGAGACCATCGGCGCGCTGCGCAAGAACGTCACCGCGAAGTGCTACGGTGGCGACATCAGCCGCAAGCGCAAGCTCCTGGAGAAGCAGAAGGAAGGCAAGAAGCGCATGAAGTCCGTCGGCTCTGTGGAGATCCCGCAGGAGGCCTTCCTCGCCATCCTGAAGGTCGACTAGTGCCCCTCACCGCCGCGCCCCACGAGGTCTCGCGATGAACGACTCCCCCTGGCAGGACCGGCTCTGGAGCGCGGCCTGGTATTTCCTCATCCCCGCGTCGCTCTCCGTGGCCGTGGTGCTGGGCGCCGCCACCGTCTGCAGCGGCCAGGCGTGCGGGCAGACCTTCGACGGCGCCCCGTGGCAGTACCTCCTCGCCTTCGCGGTGCTCGAGGTGCTCGTGCTCGGCGTGCGCGACCGGCTCTACGGCTCACACCGACTCGGCGCCAACCGCGACATTCGCACGGTGCGCGCCGAGGCCGTAGAGCTCAAGCGCGAGGCCGAGCGCCTGCTCGCCGCGGCGAAGCCGAAGCCCGAGGTTCGCGCCGAGGTCGAGAAGGTCATCGCCGAGCTCAACGAGGCCGTCGAGGCGAAGGACGCCAACGCCGCCGCCGACGGCGTGCGCGCGCTCAACGCTCTGCTCGACAAGCACCTCTCTCACGTGCGCAAGGGCACCACCCGGGAGTACGTCGAGGCCATCGGCTTCGCCGTGCTCGTGGCGCTGGGCATCCGGGCCTTCGTGGTCGAGGCCTTCAAGATCCCGTCGCCGTCGATGTATCCGACGCTCTCCGTGGGCGACAACATCTTCGTCAACAAGTTCATCTACGGCCCGCTGGTCCCTGGCCGCGCGTCGCGGCTCTTTCAGGGGCGCGCCATCGAGCGCGGCGAGGTCGTGGTGTTCGTGTTCCCCACCGACCCCAGCAAGGATTTCATCAAGCGCGTGGTGGGCCTCGCCGGCGACCGGGTGTGGGTGCGCGAAGACGGCTCGGTGGAGGTCAACGGACGTCCCCTCGCCCGCTGCGAGGTCGGGCCGTTTCGCGGCGACGACGGCGAGGGCGTGTCGCGCATCGAGCAGGTGCCCCGGCGGCTCTTCCTCGAGTGGCACGGCAACTACCGCTACCTCACCCTGCAGAACCAGGCCGACGACATGACCCACGGCGACCACTGCGTGCGCGAGCCGTGCACGGTCCCCGCGGGGCAGCTCTTCGTGATGGGCGACAACCGCGACAACAGCTACGACTCCCGCTTCTGGGGCTTCGTGCCGCAGGAGAACGTGAAGGGCCGCGCGCTGTGGATCTGGTGGTCCAACCTCCCTGGCGCGGGCTGTGGACTTCGCTACGAGCGCTTCGGCCAGAGCATCATGGGCGACCCCCGCGTGCCCCAGGAGCTCACCCCCGCGCTGCGCGCGTGCATGCGCCGCGGACCGAGCGCGCCCCCCCCGAGCGCACCCGCCCCGACTACGCCTTCGCCGGCCCCTTGAGGTCCGCGAAGCGCTCCTTGAGCAGCGCCGCGAGGGCATCGCGGGCGCTGCGGTCTTCGTAACCCCGGTTGGCCTTCAGCGACGCGAGCACGGACACTGCGCGGCGCTTCGCCTCGTCGTCGAGGCTGTCGCCCTCGTCGGTGATGTGCGTGATGACCTCCCGCGCGATGCCCACGAGGACCTTGCGGCGGTCTTGAAAGAAGGCGTCGCGAATGGCCTGAAGGTGCTGCGGGAACAGGGTGACGTAGGGGACCCGCTCGCCGGGGTGATCGATGGCCCAGGCCGCCACGCGGGAGATGAGGTTGCGACGGAACTCCTCCGCGCCCGTGCCCGCGCCGAGGATCTTCTCGATGCCTCGCATCATCGTCTCGTCGGCGGGCTCGTCGCGGTTGGTCACCCGGTTGAACACCCGCTCGCCCTTGAGGTTCGCCGACACGTGCTGCACGTAGCGTTCGAAGTTCTCGGTCGAGCGCACCTCGTCGGCGAGCCCCGAGGCCACGCGGATGTCCTCCTCCACGCGGTCCATCAAGCGCGTGCGAAGCGCGCCGAGGAAGGCCGCGGGGTCGTGGTACCCGTGGTCCGCGGGCTGGCGGAGCCACTCGAAGTCGTCCTGGTGGCGGCAGAGGTCGGCGATCTTCTCCAGCACCGCGAAGGGAGAGAGCCCGAAGTACCCGGGGTGCTGCGCCGCATCCAGCAGCAGCGCGCGGATCTCTCGGGGTGACGCCCCCACGCGGCCCTCATAGGCCCCGTCGACGCGGGCCTGGCGATAGATGCTCTCGATGCCCGCGCGCAGCTCCTTCGTGGACTCGTCGCCGTACCGCGCGGGCACCACGCCCAGCGCGAAGAGGTCGGCGCGCTCCATCGGCGAGAGCTCCTGCGCGAGGGCGCCCAGGGCCTTCGGCAGCCCGTCGGCCGACGCGCGGCGCAGGCGCGTGAGCACCGCGAAGACCGCGGCCATCTCCGTGGCGTGGGGCGCGACGTGGGCGCGCAGCCCGGGCACCACCTGCTGGTCGTAGATCGCCTGCTCCTGCTTCCAGTCGATGAGGTAGCCCGCGCGCACGAGCTCGAGCCTCCCCCGAAACGACGCGAACTCCGGGTGCTCGCGGAACGCATCGAGGTGCGCCTCGTTGGAGCTCCCAATGAGCATCACATTTGGCACGAGGTTCGATGTGCTCAGCGAGACCTCTCCCGTCTCGATCATCAAGAGCAGGTACTTCCACGCCTCCAGCGGGCGCTTGAGCAGGTCGGAGTACTCGATGAGCCCCCCTGCGGCGTCGACGAGGTCGCCGTAGGGCTCGAAGAGCGCGACGTTCTGCAGGGAGGGCGGCAGCGCCGCGAGGGAGCGGTCGGCCGTCACCTGCCGCTCCTTGGCGTCGACCGCCATCTGCGGCCCGAGGGTCACCGCGCCCTGGCGGTACCGCCGGGAGACGTACCAGCGCTCGACCTGCACGTGCGCGAGCACCTTCGCGAGGTCACCGCGGTAGGCCGTAAACAGCGCGTCGAAGATGAGCTGAAACTTGTGCGACAGCGAGGCCTTCCAGAGCGACGCGGGCACCGCGTCGGCGCGGCCGTCGAAGCACCGCGTGAGGAACGCCTGACGAACGCTGCGCGGGAGCGCGAGCAGGGGGTGGTCCCGCACCTCGCTGGGCACCTTGGCGTCGATGGCCGCCTCGTCGAGGTGGGCGAAGCTCTCGCCGGGCTTCGGCCCGCCCTCGCCGTCGGTGAGCCCTCCGAAGCCGATGCGGGTCCCGTCTCTCCCGCGGGCCTTGGGAAAGACCCAGTTGAAGCGGTAGAGCGCGCCCTCGGGCTGGGCGGAGTAGTCCTCCATCGCGCGCAGCAGGCAGCTCACAAAGGTCGACTTGGCGCTCCCGTTGGGGCCGTGCAGCAGCACCAGGCGGTTCACCCGGCCGATGCGCGAGAAGTTCGCCACCGCGCGGTAGACCTCACGCTGGAGCTGTTCGTGGCCGATGAGGGCCTCGCGGCGCCCGCTCTCGTCCTCCCACGGCAGGTCGAAGAGACGCCAGCGGGTGTGGCGCCCATAGGGACGCTGCACCGTGGTGGAGCCGTAGTGGTCGAAGAGGTCACGCAGCCAGGTGGCCACGTCGCGGCCGTGTCGCTGCGGCTCGGCGGCGAACATGGCGAGGTACTCGTCCATGCTCATCACCCGCCGCGAAGCCTCGAACTGCGCCCGCTCGCGCTCGTAGAGCGCCCGGATCTCTGCAAGGTCCATCGCCATCACCGCGGAGCATACCAGCGATGGTCAGCGCGACGCGGCGTCGATCAATCGTGCCGCGCGTAGGCCCTCGCCCCAGAGGCGCACCGCGCGGGTGAATTCGTCCGTCACCGCGAGCTCCACCCAGAGCGCGTCCGCTGGGATCACCTCGGGGAAGCGGTCGGCCCACTCGATGATCGTCGCGACGTCGTCGCGCTCCAGAAGCCCCACCTCGTCGAGGTCGCGCGGGTGCGTGAGGCGGTACACGTCCGCGTGATGCACGGGGAAGCGCGCGGGGTGCTCCTGCACGAGGGTGAAGGTCGGCGAGGCCACCCTCGCCCGGGGGTCGAGCCCCGCGCCGTAAAGCACCGCCCGCGCCAGGGCGCTCTTGCCCGCGCCGAGGGGACCCACGAGGGCCAGCACATCGCCCGGCGCGAGAGCGCCGCCCAGCCGGAGGCCCAGGGCGGTGACGCCGGCTTCGTCGAGATCGCCGCGGTGTTCGTGGGTCATCGTGGGCAGTGTCTTGACAGGGTAGGCGCCTCCCCTACCATCCCGCGCCCCGCGCTGCGAGCGGGAGAACGAGCGGCCTGCGACGCGATGCGAATCCTCATCCTCTCGCGCAAGAGCACCATCTACTCGACGCGCCGGCTGATGGAGGCCGCGCAGACACGCGGTCACGAGGTCTCGGTGGTGGACCCGCTGGAGATCTCCCTCGTGGTCAGTCGGGGGCGGCCGTCGCTGTACCTCCACGGCGCCGAGGTGAGCCCCTTCGACGTGGTGATCCCGCGCATCGGCACGTCGATCACGTCGTACGGCCTCGCGGTGGTGCGGCAGTTCGACATGATGGGCGCGTCGGTGCTGAACCACGCCATCGCCATCGCGCGCTCACGCGACAAGCTCCGCGCGATGCAGTTACTCACGCGCAAGGACATCGACATCCCCACGACGGTCTGCACGAAGTCGTCGACGCACCTCGACGTCGCGCTTGCCCTCGTGGGCGGCCCACCCGCGGTGGTGAAGCTGCACCAGGGCACGCAGGGCGTCGGGGTGATGCTCGCGGAATCGCGGCAGTCCATCGAGAGCACCCTGGAGGCGTTCTGGACCCTCGGGCAAGACATCATCCTCCAGGAGTTCGTGAGCGAGTCGCGCGGCCGCGACATTCGCGCGGTGGTGGTGGGGCGCAAGGTCATCGCGGCCATGCGTCGTCGTGCGCAGAAGGGGGAGTTCCGCTCGAACCTCCACCGCGGCGGCGAGCCCGAGGCGGTGCACGACCTCGATCCCCGCTACGTGAAGGCCGCGCTCGAGGCCAGCAAGGTGATGGGCCTGGAGATCGCCGGCGTCGACATGCTCGAGACCCGCGGCGGGCCGAAGATCCTCGAGATCAACAGCTCCCCCGGGCTCGAAGGGATCGAGCGCGCCACCGGGGTCGACGTCGCCGACGCCATCGTGCGGCACGCCGAGAAGTTCCGGTTGAGGCGCAAGAAGCCCCGACGCGGCGCTGACCCCGCCGCCCTGGGGGAGCAGCACAGCCGACGGAGGTCCTGAACCGTGCCCGTCACGCTGGAGTCTGAGGGCGACGCGCGGGTCATCGTGGTCGACCGCCCCGAGCGTCGGCACGCGCTGGACCTCGCCTCGCTCACCGAAATCGCCTCCATCGCCCGTTCCCTGCGCGCAGACCGGGCGATGCGCGGCGTGGTAGTCGCGAGCACCCCCGGCGTCGGGGTGTTCCTCTCGGGGGGGGACCTGCAAGAGCTCGTCGCAGTGAAGACCGCCCGGGGCGCGCGAGACTTCGCCGCCCTCGCAGCGAAGGCGTGGGATGGCTTGCTCGCGCTCGGCGTCCCCGTGGTGGCCGCGGTCGGCGGCGACGCGTACGGCGGCGGGTGCGAGGCCGCGGCGGCGTGCGACTACCGTGTGGCCGACCGCAGCGCGCGCTTTCAGTGGGTGCAGGCGCGCTTCGCGATCACCACGGGCTGGGGCGGCGCGGCGAACCTGCTCACGCTGGTCTCTCGCGGCACCGCCACGCGCTGGCTGCTGGCGGCGTCGCCCGTGGGGGCCGACGAGGCGCACCGCGAAGGATTCGTCGATGAGCTCGTCGACGAGGGTCACGCCCGCGCGCGCGCGGTGGCCTTCGTGCACGAGGTCGCGCGATCACCGAAGACCGGCGTCGCGCGGATGTTGCGGCTGCTGCGAGAGGGGCGCGGGCTCACCGTGACGGAGTCGAAGCGCCTGGAGCGCAAGCACTTCGCGCGCTCGTGGGCGTCGCCCGAGCACCACGAGGCGGTGCGGGGCTTCCTCGCGCGGCGGTGAACCCCGTCGGGGGCATCACCGCCGCGGCGACGGACGGGGTCAGTACCCCGCGGCGGACTGGAAGTTGATGCCGAGCGCCTCGCGGAGCGTGAAGTAGTTCTCGGAGATCGAGAACAGCACCACGTCCTTGAGCTTCTCTTTGGGGGAGAGGTCGCCGGGGAGACCGGGCTCCATGTGGATCATCTTGCGCGCGACCTCGTGGTCGCCGCAGACGAGGAAGCCCGCGCGGGCCGCGGTGAGTTCCACGGACTGGTACCACTTCTTGATGTTCGACGCGCCGCCCTGCTCGAAGAACACCCGCACGACCTTGCGCAGGCCCTCGCTGGCGACGGGGTCGCTGTTCACCAGCGGCGCGAGCTGCTGGGCGGTCTGGAGCGCCTCGGGCGGCACGTCCTGGTCGGCCTTCACGAGCTTGATCGCCGCGAGGAGGATCGCGGTGAGCTCCTGCACCGTGGGGAAGAGCACGCGCACGTAGTGCTCGTTGCGATAGTAGGCCATGTGCTTCGCCGCGACGAAGGCGAGCTCCTCGGGGCGGAGGCCCGAGAGCAGGCTCTGGCCCGCGACCGAGGCGATCGGGTCGCTGGGCACGTAGACGAGGCCGACGGCCTGCTGCGGCCGCACGAACACCTGCGGCAGCGGGAGGTTCAGCGAGGCCGCCACGGCGGCCATGGACTTCACCAGGGCCACGCTGGAGGTCGCGGGGTTCTGCAGCTCCTGGGCGGTGAACCCGAAGCGCGGCAGAGGCAGCACCTTGGCGTTGCGCAGCGGTCCCACGATGGACGCGTAGATCTTCCCCACCACCGGGTCTTCGTTGGGGTGGAAGAGGTGCTTGACCCAGTTCTCCTCGGTGAGTCGCCCCTGCGGCTGCACCGGGCGACGGGGCTTGTACTGCTCGTAGAAGGCCCGCACGTCATCGCGCGCG
>JBILLI010000756.1:0-3745 GCA_044376155.1 Polyangiales bacterium | reverse complement strand
CGCCCGCGCGGGCCATGGTCTGACATCGCTGTCACGCTATCTACCAAGGGGTTTGCGCGACATGAATGGGAGTTGAGTTCGGTTCAACGCGGTGGTACGCAATCGCTGCACAGCCGGGTGCGCGCCCCGGCCAGCAACGGGCAACAGTCTCACTTCGCGCCGCGGCACCTGAACGCCGCCGCGCAGACTTCAGATTCCCACCACCCAGGAGATGATGATGACCAGCGGCACGAAGATTCTTGGCACGGGCCTCCTCGCGACCTTCCTCGCCATGGGCTGCGGCAGCAGCGGCGGCAACACTCCGACCGACGCGGCCACGGGCACCGACGCGGTGGTCGCCACGGACAACGGCGGCACCCCGGCCACCGACGCCGGCGCCACCGCGCTGTGCACCCCGAACGCGACCGGCATGGCGACGACCTACGAGTACGTCATCACCACGCTCTCGGTCGACGGCAACCAGACCCCCAGCGCCACCGCGCGCCCGGTCTTCGGCTTCAACCTCGACAACCAGCGTTCGCCGGTGACCCGCCCCCCCGAGGGCGCGCCCCACTGCGCGCACGGCGACTACACCTCGATGCTCGACAACGACCAGAACGGCGACGCCAACGGCCGTGCCTGCGCGGCGGGCTCGGCGGGCTGCACCGGCGGCGTCGACAACCAGCTCCCGGCGGTGGTCGACGCCCTGGGTCAGTTCATGGCGGGCCTCGACGTGGGCGCGCTGCTCCGCACGCAGATCAACGAGGGCGGGCTGATCCTCCTCGCCCGCGTGAGCGACGTGAACGGCACCCTCGGCCCGACGCTCTGCGACGACAGCGTCACCATCCGTCTGTACATCGGCTATCCGCTGTTCTCGAACTGCGCGAACGTCCAGATGCCGAACCAGATGTACGCCATCGCGGCGAGCTCCGTGATGAACCCGATGGACCCGAACTCGGCGCTCATCCAGTTCCAGGGCCGTATCGTGAACGGCCGCCTGCGCGTGATCCCGTCTGCCGGCATGGCCGACCGCCCGAGCCTCTCCATCCCGCTGCCCATCTCGGGCGTGCAGGGCCTCAACCTGGACCTCTACAACACCCAGCTCCGCGTCACGATGAACGCCGACGGCTCGGGCTCCGACGGCAACCTCGGCGGCTTCATCCTCAAGCGTGACCTGCTGACCGCGCTCGGCCGCGTGCCGCAGCTCATGCCCTTCCTCGCCGCCGCGGCCCCCCTCCTCGACGGCTTCGTCGACGTCGCCACCCCCCTCGGCGCCGCAGGCGCGCTCTGCACGGGCATGGGCACCGGCGGCCGCGAAGAGGGCGGCATCGGCCTCGGCCTCGGCTTCCGCACCGTGCGCGCGACGATCGCCCCGATGGTCCTCACCGACCGCATGGCGGGCACCTGCGGCGCGGGTGGCTCTTCGGGCGGCGACGGCGGCACCGCGCCGGCCGACGGCGGGCGCTGATCACCACTCCCCCTCCCTCGGGCCGCTGCCTCCGCGGCGGCCCATGCCTCTCCCCTCCATCACGACACAACGCCACCCCTCGCGGCCCTCTCCTGATGGGGTGCGCCGCGGGAAACGCGCGGTTCGTGGCCCCCATCCCCGGCCCTTCCCCCGCCTCGGGGGAAGGGTGGAGAACCGCTGTCTCAGGAATGGTCCACGCGAATGAGCGATGGGCGGTGTGAGGCGAAAGCTGTTGCACCCCAAACGTCGCGACACGACGGGACCACTCCTGAGACAGCGGTTCTCCACCCTTCCCCCGAAGCGGGGAAAGGGCCGGGGAAGGGGGCCACGTGGCGCGAGTCCATCGAGAAATCAAGGTCGATGCGGAGATGTGTCCCGCGGTGAACCCGAGGCGTGCGGAGCGCGTACCCGCCCCTCAGCGCACGCGCGCGACGACCAGCGCGGCCGGGACGCCCGCGGTGCGGCACGTGGACAGCGCCGCGTCGAGCAGCGCCTCGGGCGAGGCGTCGGGGTTCTTCGAGAGCATCCCCGCGACCGCCCCCATGGGGCGCGTGCCGAAGGCGTCGCGGCTGCCGAGCACGTAGAGGTCCCCGCGCTGCAATCGTTCGGTCGAGACCAACAGCCCGCCGCGCACGATGCCTGGCGTGCGCTGTGCGTTGTTGAGCAGGCGCTTGGGCTCCGCGCCGCGCGCGCGAAAGACGCGCATCCCCGACGAGATGGCGATGTCGAGCACGCTGTCGTGGCCGAGCACGCCCACGAGCTGCGCGTCGAGCGGGAGGTTGGGCTCCACCAGGGCGCTCTGGAGCCGCACGATGGCCTGCGCGCTCGCCCCCACCGCGCGCTGCACGCGCATCGCGTCGCCGGGGCCTTCGCCCGCGAGCACGGTGCCCTCGAACGCGCGCGCCACGGCGTCGGCGAGGGTGGACCACATGCGCGGCGGGCACAGCGGGTTCACCACCACCCAGCCGCGGCCGCCCGCGAAGGGGCGCACCATGTCCTTCTCGATGGCGGTGCTGCGAACCTGCGCAGGGGTGCTGCCGTGGGCGACGTCGAGCATCGGGACCCGGAGACTACACCCGCTCCACGGAGAGCACCCCGTTGAGCTTCTGCAACGCGCGGATCACTCCCTTGAGGGACCCGAGGTCGGCCACGGTGAACGAGAAGAGGTTGGTCGCCCGGTCGCGCTCGGCCGCGCGGCAGTTGGCCTCTTCGATGTTCATCCCGCACTTCGAGAAGGTGTTCCCCACGTCGGCGAGGATGCCCGGGCGGTTCGCCGTGATCACCCGCAGGCACACCGACCGCGGGACCTTCGCGCCGCTCTTCCAGTCGACGTGGACCTTGCGCTCGGGGTCCGTCTCCAGGCCCTTGTCGCAGCTCCGGCGGTGCACCGTGATGCCGCGCCCGCGGGAGATGAACCCGATGATCTCGTCGCCCGGCAGCGGCGTGCAGCACCGCGCGAAGCGCACGAGGATGTCGCTGTGGCCCGAGACGAGGATCCCCGCGGAGTCCTTCCCGGTGACCTTGCGAACGACCTTCTCGAGGACGTTCTCGGTGATGTCTGACGAGGGCTTGGTCTCGGGGGGCGCGATGGCCGCCACGGCGTCGTCGAGGCTCACCTTGCCGTAGCCAAGCTGCACCAGGAGGTCTTCGACGGAGTTGGCCTTGCTCGCCTCCACCGCGCGCGAGATCGCGCCCGTCTTGACCACCTTGTTGTACGACAGCCCGCGGTTGTGGAGCGCGCGGTCGAAGAGCTCGCGGCCTAGCCGCAGGGCCTGCTCGCGCTGCTCGGTGCGGAGGTACGCGCGAATCTTCCCGCGGGCGCGGGAGGTCACCGCGTGGTCGAGCCAGTCCTTGGTGGGGTGGCGCGAGCCCTCGGTGATGATCTCGACCACATCGCCCGAGTGCAGGTGGTAGCGCAGCGGCACGATGGCGCCGTTGACCCGCGCGCCCGCGCAGTGGCTGCCCACGTCGCTGTGCACCGCGAAGGCGAAATCAATGGGCGTGGCGCCCCGGGGGAACACCCGCACGTCCCCCTTGGGGGTGAAGACGTAGATCTCGTCTTGAAAGAGCTCCAGGCGCACGCCGTCGAGGAAGTCTTGCGGGTCCTTGAGCTCCTTCTGCCACTCCATGAGCTCGCGGAGCCAGTGGAAGCGCTGCGCGTCGCGGCTGTCGGCGCCGGTGCGCCCGCGCTCTTTGTACTTCCAGTGCGCGGCGATGCCGAGCTCGGCCACGCGGTGCATGTCCGCGGTGCGGATCTGCACCTCCACGCGCTCCTGCTCCGGCCCGAAGAGGGTCGTG
>JBILLI010000755.1:0-3748 GCA_044376155.1 Polyangiales bacterium | reverse complement strand
GGAAGCCGAGCCGGTGTTTCCCGACGAGCTCCTGCGCTTCTTGCGCGAGGCCGCGGACTACTACCTCCACCCCATTGGCGAGGTGCTGCGCACGGCCGCGCCCGCGGTGGAGCGTCGCAAGGGCGAAGACCCCACGAAGCCCGACCGCCCGGGCGCGAAGAAGCAGTCGCTCAAGGCCCGCTGGACCCGCGTGCACGAGGAGGTCTACGTGCGCCTCGGCGACGGGGTCGACCGCGCGACGAAGCTCCGCGGCGACAAGCAGTCCGAGCTCTTCGCGATCCTCGCCGCGCGGGGTGAGGTCTCGATCACCGAGCTCAAGCAACAGCTCAAGAACCCCCGTCCTGCCATCGACGCGCTGCACGGCAAGGGGTTGATCACCCTCGAAGCCCGCGAGGTGCCCGACGATCCCTTCTTTGGCGCGCCGGTTCCGCGCGACACCCCGCCGGCCCTCACGCCCGCGCAGGCCGACGCGGTGGAGGCCATCACCCAGGCCGTGACCCACGGCGAGCGCGCGAACTTTCTGCTCCACGGGGTCACCGGCTCGGGCAAGACCGAGGTGTACCTCCGGGCCATGGCCGCGGCCGCGGCGAAGGGGCGCAGCGCGGTGCTGATGCTCCCCGAGATCGCGCTCACCCCGCAGCTCGTGGCCCGCTACCGCGCGCGCTTCGGCGACAACCTCGCGGTGCTGCACTCGGGCCTCAAGGACGACGAGCGCCACGCGATGTGGCGCAAGCTGCACCGGGGCGAGTGCCACGTCGCCATCGGCGCGCGCTCCGCGGTCTTCGCGCCCGTGAAGGACCTCGGGTTGATCCTCGTCGACGAGGAGCACGACCCCTCGTTCAAGCAGGACGACCATTTTCGCTACCACGGCCGCGACATGGCCCTGCTGCGCGCGCACCGCGCGGGCGTGCCCTGCGTGCTCGGCAGCGCGACCCCCTCGGTGGAGACCTACCACGCCGCGATGGAGGGTCGGTACCGCCTGCTCTCGCTCCCCGACCGCGCCACCAACGCGGCCATGCCGAGCATCGAGATCGTGGACCTCAAGCGCGTCGGCCCCCGCGGCCCCACCGGGCACGAGCTGCTCTCACTGCCCCTGGTGCGCGCCCTCGAGGCCACCCTCAAGCGCAAGGAGCAGGCGATTCTGTTCCTCAACCGCCGGGGCTTCGCGCCGAGCGTGCGGTGCCCGCGGTGCGCGGTGTCGCTGGAGTGTCCGTCGTGCAGCGTGACGCTGGTGCTGCACCGCCGCGCGTCGGCGCTGCGCTGCCACTACTGTGATTTCAACGCGCCCTTCGCCAACGCGTGCATCACCTGCGGGTGCACCGAGCTCACGCTCATCGGCGTGGGCACCGAGAAGCTCGAGCACGCGCTGGTGTCGTCGTTCCCCGGCGCGCGCATCGGACGTCTCGACCGCGACGTGGCCAGCGGCATGGGCGCCGAAGAGGTGCTCGACAAGCTCCGGCGCGGTGACCTCGACGTGCTCGTGGGCACGCAGATGGTCACCAAGGGGCACGACATCGCGCGGGTGACCCTGGTGGGGGTCATCGCCGCCGACGCCACTCTCGCCTTCCCCGATTTTCGCGCGACGGAGCGCACCTTTCAGCTCCTCTCGCAGGTCGCCGGGCGCGCGGGGCGACGGGAGTTCCCCGGGCACGTGGTGATCCAGACGTGGCAGCCCGAGCACCCGGTGCTGCTGCGCGCGAAGACCCACGACTACGAGGGTTTCTACTCCGATGAAGTGTCAGCCCGGGCGGAGCTGGGATACCCCCCCTTCGGACGTCTTGCCGCGCTCAAGCTCGACGCCCCCGACGAGGCGCAGCTCCAGCGCACCGCCGCGCAGATGGACGAGCTCCTGCGCGCCACGGCTGACGTGAAGTCGCACACCGTGAAGGTTCTCGGTCCCGCGCCGTCGCCCATCGAGAAGCTGCGCAACCGCTACCGGATGCAGTTCCTCTTGCGCTGCACCGAGCGACCGCCGCTGCGCCGGGTGCTGCACCACCTCGTCGAGCACCTCGACACCTTCACCCAGCACGACGTTCGGGTGGCCATCGACGTCGACCCCGTCAACATGCTGTGAGCGAGGCTCAGCGCAGCGGGTTCGTGCTGCGCCCCAATGCCACGAGCACCTCTTCGGCCGCGCGCACGCCGTGGTCGAAGGCCTCTTCGAAGAGCGCGACGCCCGAGAGGTCGGAGTGCGCGAGGTGCACCCCGCGATGCGGTGCCATCGCCGCCGCGCGCGCGCCTCCCCACACGAGCCCGGGCCGCGGCCGCACCATGGCGTGCCCCCAGCGGACCACATCAAGCCGCGAGACCCGTTGCCGCAGCGCGGGGTGCGCGCGCTCGAGGTCGGTGAGGCAGAGCTCGGCCCAGTCATCCCGGGTGGCGCTCAGCGCGCGTCGGCGCTCGGCGCGGGGGTCACCCGTGAGGGGGAGGTACCAGGTCCAGACGGTGGGTCCGTGGTCGCGCAGGGCCTGGTGCGCGCTCTCGACGTAGCCCAGCGAGGGGCTGTCGTAGAGCACGTTGTCCCACGACGGGGGCGCGCCGGGCTGTCGGGCCGGGCGGCGCGCGAGGTGAAGGTTGGCCACTACCCAGGGCGTGTGCTCGAAGGCCGTCGCGAAGGCCGGCGGCGACTCCCGCCACGGCCGCACCACCCGCGCCGCGAGGAACACCGGCCCGGCGAAGATCACCCGGGACGCGTCGATGCCCACGACGCTCCCATCCGCGCGCAGGGCGGTGACCGCGACGCCCGTCTCCGTGGGCGCCACATCGATCACCGCGGTGTCGGTGCTCACCCGATCCCCCACCGCGGCGCGCAGGTGCGCGATGAGCCGCGCGTTGCCCTCGGGGAAGGTGATGACCTCGCGCGACGAGTCCCCGGGCGCGCGTTGGCGCGCGGCCCAGTAGAGCAACATGGCCCACGCGCTGGTGTCGGCCGGGGTCGCGCCGTAGTCATCGCGGCACGCGTAGCCCACCATCCAGCGCACCCGCTCGGATCGAAACCCCTTGCGCTGCAGCCACTCCTGCGCGGTGATGCGGTCGAGCGCGGTGACCTCGGCGTCGTCGCTGCAATGCGACACCGGGATGCTGAAGGCCCGGCGACCGCGCGCGTCGCGCCACGCCACCCAGCGGTCGACCTCGGCGCGAAAGCGCACGTGCTCGGCCTCGTCGTCGTCGCTCGCGTCGTGCAAGGGCCAGAGCCCCGGGCGCCACGCGCCGAGGTGCCACAGGCGCTCCTGGGGCTCGCGGCAGAGGAACTGCTCGGCGACCACGGGCTCGCCGTCAGCGCCGAGCGACTCGACCACGCCCATCTCCCGCAGCAGCGTGAGCAGCGCGCGGTTCTCGGGCATCGGCACGGTGATGTAGTGGGCGCCCCAGGGGAACGGCCCCACCGCGCTCTGCCCGCCGCGCGCGGTGCCACCCACGACGGGGTCGAGCTCGAGCACGGTGACGTCGTCGTAGCCCGCGCGCCGAAGCCGCCACGCCGCCGAGAGCCCTGCCGCCCCTGCGCCGACGATGACCACCCCGCGGCGGGTGCGGGTCGTCGGGGTGGGCGGGCGCGCCATGGCCTCGCGGGCGCGGTGGCCGAAGCGCTCCGAGGCGTGCACGATCTCTCCCGGTGGGAGCCGTCGCGGCAGGCGACAGGCGCTGAGCGCGAGGGGCGCGCCGAGCAGTCCGGTGAGGAGCTCTCTGCGCGTGGGCCCGCTCACAGCGGCCGCCGCCGCGCGAGGTCGGGGGAGGCGCGAAGGGCCTT
>JBILLI010000754.1:0-3751 GCA_044376155.1 Polyangiales bacterium | reverse complement strand
ACGCGCGCGAGGGCGGCGCTGTCACCCGCGAAGCGCAGGGTCTTGCGCCCGGCCAGGATCACCGTGTCATCGCCCTCGTCCCACGCGCACAGCGGGTCGACCCGTCGAAGCTCGCTCATGTCGTCCTCCTCCACGCGCGGCGCAGCAGCGCCGCAGAGAGACCCGCCACCGCCGCCAGCGTCGCGGCCAGCGCCGCGCGCAGCCCACCCGCGCTCGCAGGCGCCACCGCGAAGGGGCCGACCCACGCGTAGCGCGGGGGCGCGGCCGACGCGTCCACCACCCGGGTCACGCGCACCTCGTCGGCGCGCATCCCTTCGACGCCCGCCGCGACGAGCGCGCGAAGGGTGCCGTCGTCGGCCATGCCTTCGCGCCCGCTCACCACGACCACCGCGCGGGGACGGGGCGCGGCGACGTCGAAGTCCGCGGGGGGCGCGAGCGTGACCAGCACGCGCGCCGACGACACGCCCGGGAGCCCGCGCAGGGTCTCTTCGAGGCGCGCCGACAGCGACTGCTCGCGGCGCGTGCGGGCGTCGGCCTCGGTGCCGAGCAGCGGCGACGACACGGGCGGGCACGCGGGCTCCCGGCGCAGCACCCGCACCGCGTCGGCCACCTGCGCGCGCGGCACCTGCACGAAGACCTCGCGTCCCTCCCGAACGGTCCGCGCAGGGATCTGTTCGCCCTCCAACGACCGCACTGTGCGCGCGGCCTCGACCTCGTCGACCCGCGCGAGCACCGTCACCGCGTCGCAGCCCGCCAGCGCGAGCGACGCCATCAGAACCCGAAGGACCACGACAGCCCGATGCGCGGCCCGCCGAAGGTGCGCCACTGCAGCGAGCGCGCCACGCCCGCCACGCACGAGCGCAGCGCGCCCGACCCGCTGTCGACGCTCACGCCCGCGGCGCGTCCGTTGCCGCCGATGGCGATGCGCAGGCGCACCTGCCGCGCGCTGCCGTCGCCGAGGCAGTGCGCGAAGCGCGGCAGCGAGGCGTTCAGGGGGCGGGTGATCTCGTCGTCGCGCAGGGTGCCGGTGCCCGTCGAGGCGCCGCCGGGGCCCATGTTGAACTCGATGGGCGCGCTCATCGCCGACTCGAAGCTCGTGCCGCCGCTGCCGCCGCCGCCGCCGCCGCCAGAGTGGGCCCGGCGCGCCGAGGGCGGGGGAGGGGGCAGGAGCTGCACGCTGGAGGTCTGCACGCGCATCTCGCCGCGGGCGATGAGCGAGTCGATCTCCGCGGCCGTGCGGGTGCGCCGGGCGCCCGCGCCGAGGGTGAAGTAGTAGACCGCGCCGAGGGCTGAGAGCGAGACCAGCGCGGCGCCGGCGATGAGCATCTTTCCGCGGCGCGTGGCCTGCGCGTCGGCGAGCGCCACCCGGGTCGCGGCGCTGCGGGCCGCGCCGGTGCGCGTCGCGTGGGCCGCGTGCATGAACTCCTGGTACTGCGGCCAGTCCTTGAGCGCGCGGCGCTCGTCGGTCTCCATGTTCACCACGGCGTCGGTGTCGAGCACCTCGTGGCGCAGGATCGCGGCGATGAGATCGCGCGCGGTGAGCGGGCCGTGGTCGAGGCCGCCGTGGGAGAAGATCCAGCGGTCGGAGTCGTTGGCCGTCGCGGCCTCGATGATGGCCGTGAGCTCCGCGGTGCTCTGGGCGTCGATGGCGGTCGGCGGGAGCGAGGCCAGGGGGTCGTCATCGAGGTCGAACACCACGGGGATGTCCCCGACGATGTCGCCGAGGCGCTCGTCGCCGAGGTCGAACACCACGGGGATCGCGTCGGCCTCGTCGCGGGGCACGCGCGCGGTGGGCGCGACCAGGGCCTCGAGCGCGGCGCGGAGGGTCTCGGCGCGCTCGAAGCGCTCCGACGGATCGTCCGAGAGGCAGCTCTCGAGGATGACATCGAGCGTCGCCGACACCCCCTCAACGCGCGACGAGAGCGCCACGTCGGGCGTGGGCAGCGCGCCGGAGAGCAGGGTGTAGAGGATCGCCCCGACCGAGTAGATGTCCGACCGCACGGTGGGCGTCTCGCCGCGTCGCACCTCGGGCGCGATGAACTCCATCTCTGCGGCGCCGAGGGCCACGAGGGGCGCGACCAATCCGGTGCCCGCGAGGCGCACCGCGCCCTGGTCGAGGCGCACCATCGACGGGCACACCGCGCCGTGGGCGAGGGAGGCGTGCGCGGCGGAGAGGGCCTGGCAGAGCCGGGTGACCGTGGGCCACGATTCCTCCAGGCTGAAGCCCGTGCCCTGCGCGCGGCGGGCGCGCATGCGATCGGCGAGAGACTCCGCCGGGAGCATCTCCGTCGCCACCGCGAGCACGCCCGAGGGGAGCACGGCGCTGCCGTAGGCCGCCACGAGGTCGCGGTGGGCGACCGAGGCCGCGCCGCGCACGGCCTGCCGCGTGGCCTCCACCGCGCGGTCGTCGAGGCCGCCGCGGGGGATCATCCAGAGCGCCACGGGGCGCTGGGTCTTCTGGTCCTTCGCGGCGTAGATCGGGATCGACCCGAGGGTCACCACGAGGTCGCGGACCTCGAAGCGTCCGCCCACCACCGCGCCCGGACCGATGACAGCGTCGTTGGCGATCCCCTTGAGGGTCTGCGGCGTCATGTGGGGTGGGAGGGTATCGCTGCCCCCGTCGGGCGCACAACGCCGTCGCTACTCAGCGCGGGCGATCTCTGATAGATCCGCGCACCGCCCGAAAGGTCCAGAGCCACCCCGATGCCCGCGAACCTCCTCCTCGAAATCGGCTGCGAAGAGCTCCCCACCTCCTTCCTCGATGGCGCCCTCGCGCAGCTCGCCACGTTGATCCCCGAGGAGCTGCAGCGCGCCCGCATCGCCCACGGCGCGGTGAAGACCCTGGGCACCGCCCGGCGCCTCGCGGCCGTCGTCGAAGGCCTCGCCGACACCGTCGAGCCCCGCGAAGAGGAGCTCCTGGGCCCCCCCGAGAGCGCGGCCCGCACGCCCGACGGCAAGTGGTCCCGCGCGGCCGAGGGCTTCGCGAAGAAGTCCGAGGTCTCGATCGACGCCCTCGACATCGTCGAGACCCCGAAGGGGCGCTACCTCCGCGCGATCAAGCGAACCCCGGGGGCGCGCACGTCTGAGCTCCTTCCCGAGGTCCTCGCCACGGTGTGTCGACGGATCTCGTTCACCAAGAGCATGCGCTGGGCCGACCTCGACACGGCCTTCGGTCGCCCCGTGCAGTGGCTCGTGGCCCTGCACGGCGACGCGGTGATCCCCTTCTCCTTCGCGGGACACACCGCCGCGCGCTCGACCCACGGTCACCGCTTTCTCACCAGCGACGGGCCCTTCGAGCTCCGCACCGCCGACGACTACGTCACGGCGATGCACGACGCGAAGGTGCTCGTCGACACCGACGCCCGCCGCGCGCTGCTGCTCGAGGGGCTCCTCGCGGCCGCCGCGGAGGAGGGCGGCACCCTCAAGCGCGACGCCTTTCTCGAGGGCGAGGTGCTCGGCCTCGTCGAGCGCCCGCACGTCATCTGCGGCCGCTTCGAGGAGCGCTTTCTCAAGCTCCCGGCGCCCCTCATCGAGAGCGTGATGCGCGGCCACCAGCGGTACTTCGCGGTGGCCCGCAACGACGACCCCCGCGCGCTGCTGCCGGTGTTCCTCACGGTGGTGAACACCGCGCTCGACCCCGCGCTGATTCGCAAGGGCAACGAGCGCGTGATGCGCGCGCGGCTCTCCGACGCGGCGTTCTTCGTCGACCAGGACCTGCTCACCCCCCTGCGTGACCGCGTGTCGTCCCTCG
>JBILLI010000753.1:0-3761 GCA_044376155.1 Polyangiales bacterium | reverse complement strand
TCGTCGCGACGATCCTCGCGGCGGGCTTCATGGTGCTCCAGCTCGGCCTCCTCCCGCACCGCTGGCTCAGCCTCGCCACCGAGGCGTCGACCCCCGCGGTCGCCGCCCCCGCGCCCACCGCCGCCGCGGCCGCTGCCCCCGCCGCGGCGCCTGCGGCCGCGGCGCAGAAGTGATGGCACGCCGCGTGGTGCATCCCTGCCCATGCGCCCTCTCGTGATGCGTCCCGGCTCTCTTCGCACCCTTTCGCTGTCAACGTGGTTGGCCCTCGGCTGCAACCGGGGGGCACAGTCCGTGGTCGTCCCTCCCGCGGACGTGCCCGTGGCGGCCGCGCCTGCGCCGTCCGTGCGCGATGCCGGTCGCGCACTCGAGACCGACGCCGCGCCCGCGCTGCCCACGGGCTCGGTGCAGGGCACGGTGCGGCTCAACGGGCGGCTTGGGCGCTTCCCGCGCATCGCGCTCGACAGCGGCACGGCCTCGCGCGCGGGCTGCCGCGACGCCGCCGAGCGGATCTATTCGAACCCCTTTCCCATCGAGGCCCCGGGGCTCATGCCCGAGGCGCTGGTCACCGTCGACGCGCGCTCGACGACGCGCCCGCCGCCGCGACGCCGGGTGGTGACCTTCTTCGACTGCTCGATCAGCCCCCGCGTGCTGGTGACGAGCCTCAACGACCAGATCGTGCTGCATGCCGAGACCGACGAGCACCCCATCCCCAAGGTCGACGGGCTCGGCGCCACCATCGCGCGGATGCTCTTTCGCGGGCAGGACCAGGAACCCGTGGGGCTCCGTCGACCCGGGCGGTACATCATCCACTCGGTGATCCATCCGCACTGGCTGCAGACGCCGATGCTCGTGACGCCCAACTGGTTCTACGACCAGACCGACCGCGAGGGGCACTACCGCATCGACCACCTGCCGCCCGGCTCGTTCACGATGCACGCGTGGTATCCGGGCACCACCGAGGTCACGGCGACGATCACCATCCCCTCGGGCGGCGTCGCACAGCAGGACTTCACCCTCACGGCGCTGCCCATCGAGCGCATCGCGCCGCTCCAGCCGCCCGAGCCTGCAGATGCGGGCCCGGTGATCCCCTGACATCGCGACCCGCGCGCTTCCTGCGTCATCCTTGACCCGCGAGGTCCCTCCGCGCTCCGATCCTCGGGTGACGCGCGCACGACCGCTCCTCGCCTCGTTGCTCCCGGGCCTGTTCGCCGCCTGCGCGTCGACCCCCACCGCGCCGCCCCCGCCGCGCGGAACCCGCTTCGTGCTCGTGCCGCTCTCGGTCACCCTGCGCCAACGACCCCGCGACGACGCGCCCGGCGTGCAGTTCCGCCCGGGCGGCACATCGCTCGAGGTCGCCGCGTTTCGACGCGTGCGCGTCCGCGGCGAGTGGGTGCTGGTGGAGCCCCCCGCGCGCCCCGAGCGCCAGTGTCACCCCACCGTGGTCGTGCCGCCCGGGATGCAACTCCGCTTCTGGGTGCGGGCCGCCGAGCTCGCGCCGGTCCTGTCGCGCACCGTGATCCGCCGCGGCGCCGATGGCAGCACCCTGCGCGCTCGCCCTGGACTCCGCGTGGTGCGCGACGGTGACCTCTCGCGCATCGCCCTCGCGCCCGGCACCCAGGCGGCCCTCGCGCTCGATCCCAGCGAGGTCGGTGACGCCTTCGCCGAACCTCGCCCCACCGACATCGGCGAGCCCGGCGAACGGCTCGTCGGCGACCTCAACACCCCCTTCCTCGACGGCGGTCAGTTCATGACCACCCGCGGCGCCACGCCGGTCTACGTGACCGAGCGTCGCGCCGTGCAGGGCGGGCACCTCGCCCAGGTGCAGACCGCCTGCGCCGACCTCACCGTGCGCGTGCAGCCGCAGCACGTCGTGCCCGTCGTGAGCGTCGAGATGAATGAGCGCCCCGAGTCCCCGCGCCCCAATGTCGAGACCGCCACCATCCCCGCGGGCGCCCGTCTGCGGTGGTCCGACGGCGCGCTCGCGGGCGCGGCCCTCGCCGACATCGAAGTGGGGCCCGAGGTGCGGCGCATCGCCGAGCAGCCCTGCCACTCCATCCCGCTGAGCGTGCGCGGCGTCGACGGGCTTCGACCCGTGCGCGTCGAGGTGTGCGCCCAACCGCCCGCCGAAGCCCCCTGAGCGAGTATCGTGCGCCGCGCGAACGGCGTGCGCGCGCGTCTCGACGGATCGCCCGTGAGACGGGACGGCCCGCCGATTGCCAGTGCGCCGCGGCATGAGCGTCAGGAGGTCATCGTGAGAGAGCTGGAGAACTGGAAGGACCGCGCGCAGACGCCCGCCGAGGTGATCGCGCGGGTGAAGTCAGGGGATCGCGTGTTCGTGCACGGCGCGGCGGCGACGCCCACGACCCTGCTGAGCGCGCTCTGCGACCGCGGCGACCTCGAGCGGGTGCGGCTCTACCACCTGCACCTCACGGGGCCCTGCGCGGTCACCGACCCCGCGCACGAGGGTCACCTGCGCTCGGTCTCGCTGTTCACGGGCGCCAACGCGCGCAAGGCCGTGGCCGAGGGCCGCGCCGACTTCATGCCGATCTTCCTCTCGGACATCCCCGGGCTCTTCAAGACCCGCCGGGTGCCCCTCGACGTCGCCCTGGTGCAGCTCTCGCCCCCCGATCAGCACGGCAACTGCACCCTCGGCCCCAGCGTCGACGCCGCGCGCGCCGCCGTGGACCACGCGGCGCTGGTCCTCGCGGAGATCAACCCCCAGATGCCGCGCACCCACGGCCGCACCGTGGTGCCGCTCTCCAGGGTCACGGCCTTCACCGTCACCGACCGCCCCCTGCACGAGGCGCCGCCCGGCGAACAGACCGACGTCGAGTCCCGCATCGGCGAGCTCGTGGCGAACCTCGTCGACGACGGCGCCACCCTGCAGATGGGCATCGGCGCGATCCCCGACGCCGTGCTCGCGCGCCTCGGCAACAAGGTCGACCTCGGGGTGCACACGGAGATGTTCTCCGACGGGCTGCTCCCGCTCGTGCGGGCTGGGGTGATCACCAACCGCCACAAGCGCGTCCACCCCGGCCGCACCGTGACCAGCTTCGTCTCGGGCACCCGCGCGCTCTTCGAGTTCATCGACGAGAACGCCCTGGTGGAGTTCCACCCCTGCGACCGCACCAACGACACCGCGCTCATTCGCAAGAACCCCAAGGTCACGGCGATCAACTCCGCCATCGAGGTCGACCTCACGGGGCAGGTTTGTGCCGACTCCATGGGCCACACCATCTTCTCGGGCATTGGCGGCCAGATGGACTTCATCCGCGGCGCCGCGCTCTCCGAGGGCGGCAAGGCCATCATCGCGCTGCCCTCCACCGCCGCGCGCGGCAAGGTTTCGCGCATCACCCCGGAGCTCAAGGCCGGCGCGGGCGTGGTCACCACCCGCGGGCACGTGCACTGGGTGGTCACCGAGCACGGCGCCGTGGACCTCCATGGGCTCACCCTGCGCGAGCGCGCCGAGGCGCTGATCTCCATCGCTCATCCCGATTTTCGCGCCGAGCTGCGCCGGCAGGTGGGCGCGCTGCGGCACTTCACCTTCGGGTGATCCCCGGCGCGGGCGGTTGGCGTTACAGTGCGCGCCCCTGACGATGAGCCCCCCCGACGACCGCCCCCCGCCGCCCTCGCTCGATGACCCCTTCGGGCTCGACGAGGGCGAGACCGCCCCCCCGACCAGCACCCACGCGCGCACCATCGCCGAGGCCCGCGCGCTCCAGCAGCGACCGCTGCTCGCGGGCGGCGTCGAGGCCATCGCC
>JBILLI010000752.1:0-3766 GCA_044376155.1 Polyangiales bacterium | reverse complement strand
CGAGGGCCCCGCGCCCGCGCTCACGCCGTGGGGCGAGTGCGGGAGGAAGAGGTGGTGCCCGACCTCGTGGGTGGTGGTCTGCTCCAGGCGGTTGGCGTTGCCGCCGTAGCTCGCGGGCGTCGGGCACGCGATGAACCCGCAGCGGTTGCGGTTCGCCGACGCGAAGTCGATGGCCATGCCGTTGAGCCCGCTGCCGCCCGGGAGGCCTTCGTGGTTGTAGAGCCCCTGAAAGAACATGAAGGTGATCCCCTTCACGGGGCGGAGGTACGGGTCGCAGACCTTGCCCATGATCCGCTTGGCCCAGGTCGAGCAGAAGCCGTGGTACTTCGACGCGGAGTTGAGGGTCGAGCCGCCGCCCGCGAACCAGGTCGCGAGCTGCGCGACGGTCCACCCCTTCGCGGCCCGCAGCGCGGTCTGGTAGGCCGCCCAGGAGCGGAACGCGATCACGTCGGTGCCCTGCGCGTGCTGGTCCACCGCGGGGTCGACGGCGGCCTGGACGTACCACGCCTCGGCGGCCACGGCCGTGGCGAGCGCGGTGTTGTAGCCCGCGGCGGCCATGGTGCTCGTGGCGTCGCGCACGTCGCGCATGCGGATGTTGGCCTTGTTGTAATAGCCCTTGAAGGTGTCGACCGCGAAGACGGGGACGCCGGCCTTCTTCTTGATCACCCGCGCGATGTCCACCGCGCGCCACACGCGAAAGGTGCCGGTCTCGGCCTTCACCGCGGCGCTCAGCGGCGCGTCGCGGGTGTTGTCGAGGGCGTACTTCCCCGCCGCGTCGCGGTCCCACGCGACCTGCACGGTGAGCTTGTAGGCGTCGCCCGCGGTGCGCGCGGGGCGAAAGAGCACGCCGGTCTTGCCCGCGAATTCGCCGGTGCCCCAGGCCCGCGAGAGCGCCGCCTGCTTGCGCTTGATGGCCCGCTCGACCCGAAAGGGAAAGGTCCCGGCGGCGAGGCTGTCCTGCGGCGGGCGCCCGCCGGTGGCCTCGAAGACGGGGTTGGCGCCGGGGCCGCGCTTGCCGCCGCGGTCCTTGTGGCAATTGTCGCCCTTGGGGTGGGTCTTTCGCTTGTCGTAATTGATCGACGCGTCGAGGAAGGTCTTCGCGTCGGCGTGGTGGTGCGCGGTGACCTCGGCGACGTCCTCCCAGTCCCAGAGGAAGCGGGTGTTGCCGATGGCCTTGGGCGCGTCGACCGCGGTGCCGTCGGACTTGCGGAGCTTGATCACGGCGAAGACCGGGAGCTTCGGCCCGTCGCCCCACGCGGACTCGTACTGGGTGTACGCGGTGTTGTCGTACATCTCCGCGCTGGAGGTCTTGAAGAGGTTGCTCGCGAGGCGCACCTCCAACGCGTCGCCGCCGGGCGCGGGGAGGCCCCCGCGGGAGTCGGTGCGCGTCCAGATCTCCTTGTCCCGCGCGCGGGCCAGGACCTTCTTCGGGCCGTGCTCCAGCGTGAGCTCATGGATCAACACGTGAAAGAAGGTCCACGCGCTCTGGGGGTCTCCCTTCACCCCGCCCGCGAGGACCACCTTGAGCTTGTAGGGAGAGAATTCCGCGGTGACGAAGCCGTCGGGGAAGTCTCCGCTCACGTCCACCGCCCCGTCCCAGGGGATCTCGTGGTCGCCGTCGGCGAGCTCGTCGAGGGTGAGCTCGCGGGACCACAGCGCGGCGTCGCCGAAGCGCCCCCAGAGCTCGAGGCGCCCCTTCTGCGCGGCGCTCGCGGGGTTGCCGACCTTGTACTTGATCTTCACCGACTCCACCGAGGGGGCGAAGCACAGGTCGTCGGCGCCGCCCGCGTCGGGCTGCTGCGCGGCGACCTCGCCCTCGGGGGAGAGGTTGGATTTCGTGAGACGTCCGTCGGGCATCTCGACCTGCAGCTTGAGCACCCCGAACCACGGGATCCCGAGGGTGTTGCCGTGACGGAGGTCATGCGCCGTCCGCGCGATCTTCGCTCGCAGTGCCATCGTGCCTCTCAGACCTTGTCGTGCGCGTCGCGCAGTGCGTCGCGGACCTCGCCCAGAACCCCCGTGGGCGACTGCCCCTGGCGCCGTTGGAACGCCTTCACCGCGGCGGCCGTCCACACGTCGGGCGCGCCGCGCTCGCCCTCGATCCACGCGCCGAGGTTCACCAGCCGCTCCTGCGCGCCGAGGTCCTCGTTGGGCGTCGGCAGCGCGCCCACGCTCAGGGACCACTGCACCGGCAAGAGCGCCGCGCCCGCGTACGCCTCGTCGACCTTGTCATGAAAGTCCCGGGCCTTCACCGCGGGGGGATAGGCCTCGGGCGGGGGCGGATCGGGCGTCGGCGCGTCGGGCTCGGGCGGGGGCGGGGCCACGGGCTCGGGGGGCGGCGCGTCGGGGTCGAGCGCGAGCTGCGCGGCGCTCACCGTGGCGGGCACCTCGGCCTCGATCTTTCCGTCGCTGCCCAGGGTGCCGTCGCGCTGACCGCCGCCCCAGGTGAGGCGCCAGGCCTTGCCGCTCAACGGCCGCCCCTCGCGGTCGAGGACCTTCACCCGCAGCTTCACCGCGCGCACGGTGACCACGAAGCGGTGCCGCCGGGTGGTCGCCGCGTCGACGGTCTTCGTCTCGACGTCGGGCACCGCCACGACGTCGCCCACGAGCAGCGCGTTGGCGTTGGGCCGCCGGGCCTTCAGGTCGGCGTTGTCGCCGTGGTCGTAGACCGAGTGGTAGTCTGGGAGGCCCGCGGCGGCGGCGAGGCTCGAGCAGCAATCCCCTTCAGCGATGGTGTGCGATCGTGTCATGAGCCCTTCAACCCGCGCCTGCTTCGCCGCCCTGTGCCTCGCGGCCTGCTCCAACAACACCCCCTCGCGCGCGGCCCTGAGCGCGAGCGCGCGCGCCGCGGTGGAGCCCGCCCCCGTCGCGCTCACCGACCCCGAGTGCCGCGCCGACCCCGAGTGCGCGCCCGTCGCGTGCTGCGGCCCCACGAGCGCCGACGGGTGCGTCCCCCGCGCCAGCGGGGCGCGCGACTGCGAGGCCGTGGAGTGCCCCGCCCCCAGAGGTCCGGCACTCCGATGTGCTTGCCGCGCAGGGCGTTGTGTCGGCGTTCGGTGATCCCGTCACGCGGGTCTCCACGCGACCTTGTCGACGTCGAGCAGGGTGACCTTGCAGGTGCCGGGGTCGATGCCATCGGCCCGGCAGAGGCCCTGCGCGTCGGTGGTTCGCTCCACCGCGGTGCCGTCGGGGAGCTCGATCTTCACCCGGCGGTTCGCGAAGGCCTGGCCCGCGTCGGTCATGAGCTGGACCTCGATCCAGGTCTTCTCCACCGGCCGCGGCCCGGTGCCCCCGCCGTGGTCGTCGTCGTCGTCTTCGGTCTCGGTCTGCGGCAGCGGCTCGTGCGCCCGGCGCAGGGCGACCAGCACGCCGCTCTGTAGCAGCCGCGCGAGGCGTCCACGCTGCGTGGCCTCGTCGCCGAGGTCGAAGGCCCCGAAGCGCATGAGGATCATCAGCAGCTGCAGCCGCGCGACGCCGTCGAGCCACCACGAGGCCACGGCGCGCCGGGCGCTGTCTTCGGTCCACTCGACGGGGTGGTCGGTCGCGCGGAGCGAGCCGCGGGGCAGGAGCAAGTAGTCTCCGGTGCCGGTACCGATGTGCCAGAGCGAACGCTCTCGGTCTTGGGGTGTGGCCATGTCCCTCGCTGCGGAGGATGACTCTACCAGAGTCCGGGGCGTCGCTGCGCATCGGCGGGTCTTCGGCCCGTGTGTTGGGTATCATCACGTCCATGGCAGGTGAGGGAGCGCTGCAGCCGGGCAAGACCCTC
>JBILLI010000751.1:0-3771 GCA_044376155.1 Polyangiales bacterium | reverse complement strand
CGACGGTCCAGTGGGGGAGCGTCGGCGGCCGCGCTTCGCCCTGGTGAGCCCCTACCTCCCGGCGCCCGAAGACTCGGGCGGGCGCATTCGCATCGCGGCCCTCGCACGGGGTCTCGCGCGCCAGGGAGACGTCACGCTCTTCGCGCGGGCGTTCCCCATCGAGCTCCAGGGCGTCGCGTCGCGTCGGCTCGACTCGCTGGAGATGTACCGCGCGGTGCACCTCTTCACCCGCGACCTGCCCAGCGGGCTCCCCGGGTGGACCCCCTGGCGCGCCCGCGACGCCACCCCGCGCGGGCTGCTGCGCGCCCTCCGCGACGCCCACCGCGAGGCCCCCTTCGACGCGGTCATCGCCTGTCACGCCTACGCCGCCGCGGCGCTGCAGGGCGTTCCCGGCGCCCGCACGGTGCTCGACGAGCACAACCTCGAGAGCCGCTACGCGCGCGACGTGCTCCGCGCCGGACGCCTCGAGGTCGCCGCTCTCGCACGCTTCGAGCGCCGCGCCTGGGCCCACGCCGACCTCGTGACCTGCGTGCGCGACGACGACGCCGGGGTGATCCGCGCGGACGCCCGCGGGGACGTGCGGGTGTTGCCCAACGGCGTGCATCTCCCGCGCGCGCGCTGGCGCCGCCCCTCGGCGCGCACGGGGCGCGTGGTGCTCTTTCTCGGGGCGATGTCGCACCCGCCCAACGTCGCCGCGGCGGAGGTCCTCGCGCGCGAGGTGCTCCCGCGGCTGCGAGCCACCGAGCCCGACGCGACCCTGGTGCTCTGCGGCCGCGCGCCGTCGCCCCGGGTGCGCGCGCTGCAGGGACCGGGGGTCACCGTCACCGGCACGGTGGACGACCCCGCGCCCTTTCTGTACGACGCCAGCGTGTTCGCGAACGCGCTCCCCGGCGGCGAGGGGACCAGCCTCAAGGTCCTCGAAGCCGCGGCCGCGGGACTGCCCCTGGTGAGCACCCCCGAGGGCATTCGGGGCTTCGCCCTGCGCGACGGCGAGCACGCCTGGGTCGCGCAGGACGGTGCCTCGCTGGCCGACGCGATCCTTCGTGTGTGGCGTGATCCCGACGAGGCCGACCGCCGCGCGCACGCGGCCCTCGACGCGGTGCGAAACCACGACTGGACCCGCCTCGGGGATGACTTCGCCGACGCCGTGCACGCGCTCCCGCGGAGCGCCTCTCGATGAGCGCCCGCTGCCGCCTCTGCGACGGGTCGTGCGCCACGCGCTTCTCCGTCGAGGGCTACGACATCGCGCGCTGCCCGCGCTGCGACCTCGAGTTCGTGTGGCCCACGCCCCCGCCAGGCGCGGTGCAGGCGGTCTACGGCGACGGATATTTCACCGCCGGGCGCTTCGGCTACGACGACTATTTCGGCCGCGAGCGCGAGGTCGCGCACCGCAAGGCCCACACCCGCCTGGCGCGCCTCGCGTCCCTCGGCCACCGCGGGGGTCGCGTGCTCGATGTGGGCTGCGCGGCGGGGTATTTCCTCGAGGTCGCACAGCAGCAGGGGTGGTCTGTGGAGGGGGTGGAGCTCTCGCCCGAGGCCCGCGCGCACGCGCCATCGTCGGTGCGCGAACACATCCGTGGAGGCGCCGACGGGCTCGTTGGCCCCTACGACGCCATCACCTTCTGGGACGTGCTCGAGCACCTCGACGCGCCCGACGGCGCGCTCCGGCAGTACACCGCACACCTCGCGCCAGACGGGGTGTTGGGCATCGTCGTGCCCGTCCTCGGCAGCGTGAACACCCGCCTCGCCCCCCGCACCTGGGACCAGTACAAGCCCCCGGAGCACCTCTGGTATTTCTCCCCCCGCGCCATGCGAAAACTGCTTCATTCCCAGGGGTTTCGCATCGTGCACGAGGAGCCCGCGTGGGTCCGTCGGTCGCGCTTTGTCGACCCTGACGCGCGACGCGCGGGGCTCCCGTGGCGCGTGTTGCGCGGGGTCGAGGGGCTCGCGTTCGACCTCGCCGCAGGCCTCGGAGGCGCCTCCCTTCGTATCGACTCCATGGCCTTCTACGCGCGGCGGGAGGGGCGATGAAGTCGCTCTGCCACCTCCTGCCCTCGGTGGGCGACGGCGGCGCCGAGGGCGTCGCGACGATGCTGCACACCCTCGCGCGCGCCCACGGCGTCGACTCGGTGGTGCACCCCCGCCTGCGCGAAGACCTCCGCGCGCCGTGGACCTCGTGGGTCCGCTGGGCCCTGCGCGCGCCGCGCGCGCCCGAGGTCGTGCACGCGCACCTCCCGTGGCCCGACCGCCTGGGCGCGGCGCTCCTCGCGGCGCGAGGCCGACCGATGGTCGTGACCTTTCACCTCCTGCCCACGGGCGACTGGCCCCGCGACCGGCTGCTCAAGCTCCCGTCGACCCGTGTGCTCCGCGCCGCGGCGGAGCGACGACACACCCGCTGGGTGGCGCTCTCGCAGCGTGACCGCGCGGACCTCCACCAGTGTGGAATTCGCGCGGAGATCGTGCGCAACGCCCCGCCTCCGCCGGTCGCGAACGTCGCCCCGGTGCGCTTCCCCGATGGGGTGGTACGCCTCGCGAGCGTGGGGCGACTGCACCCGCAGAAAGGCTTTGACCTCATGCTCGACGCGCTCGCGCCGCTGCGCCACCTCCCCTGGCACTGGTGCGTCGCGGGGGATGGGGAGTCGCACGAAGCCCTTGTGGCGCAATGCGATCGACTCGGTCTGGGTGATCGCGTGACCTTCCTCGGGCGCGTGCCCGCGTCGTCGCTGCTGGCCTCGGCCGACCTCTTCCTCGCGCCGAGCCGCGCCGAAGGAATGCCCCTCGCGCCCATGGAGGCCGTGGAGGCCGGGGTGCCGGTGATCGCGTCAGACATCGCCCCCCACCTCGAGCTCTTCGCCGACGCGTCCGAGAGCATCTTCAACGACGACCCCGGGGGATGGACCCGACGGCTCGACGGACTGATCACCCACGCCGACGAGCGCGCCGAACTCCTTGCAGCGCAGCGCGTCGTGCTCGGTGGTGACCCCCGGGAGCGCCTCTGGCGCGACTACGCGTCCCTCTACCGCGCCGTGTTGGAGGACCGTTGATCCCGCGCTGGTACGTCCCGACGCCGCACCCCTACCGCCCCCACCGGGCGACGTGGCAGCAGCCGCTGCACCTGCACCTCGAGCCCCTGTGGCGCGAGCTCACCCCGACGCTCGGCGCACTCTCCGGGCGCGTGGTCGACGTCGGCTGCGGGCACAAGCCCTACCGCGCGCTGATGGGCCCGGGGGTGACCGAGTACCTCGGGGTCGATCACCCCGACGGCGACGCCGACGCCGACGTGCGCGCCGAGGCCCACGCGCTGCCCTTCCACGACGAGGTCTTCGACGCGGCGGTGTCGTTCCAGGTGTTGGAGCACCTCCGCGAGCCCGCGCGGTGTGTGCGGGAGATGCACCGGGTGTTGCGTCCGGGCGGGCGCGTGGTGCTCACCGCGCCGGGGGTGTGGCCGGCGCACGAGATCCCGCGGGATTACTGGCGCTTCACCCGCTACGGGATGGAGGCGCTGCTGCGCGACGCGGGCTTCATTGAGGTGCGCGTGGTGGCCCTGGGCGGGTTCTGGTCGGCGCTGGGGCAGATGGCGAACCTCGAGCTGAACCGCACCGCGCCCGGCCGCGCGCTCATCCCGCTGGTGAACCTCGCCGCCCGCGCGATGGACCGCGTCGCCCGCGAGGAGCTCGGAATGAACTGGCTCGCGGAGGGCGCGAAGCCGCGATGAGCGACGCGCAGCGACGGCGCATCCTCTCGGAGACCGCGCGCTTCGCGGCGCTGCAG
>JBILLI010000750.1:0-3782 GCA_044376155.1 Polyangiales bacterium | reverse complement strand
GGACCTCGTCGTCGACGTTACCCTCCTCGTCGCGGCGAAAGTCCACCTTCACCTTGCCCGTGAGCAGCACCGACTCGCCCTCCTTCAGCGCCGACGAGACCTCGTCGTAGCTCTTGGGGCGCACGATGACCTCGACGCGGCCGGTCTTGTCTTCGAGCCAGAAGAAGGCCATGCGCCCGGTGCCGCCCTTGGGCACCTTCTCGCGGTACTCCTCGATGACGCCCGCGAGCACCACCTCGTCGCCGTTCTCGCGCTCGGCGACCTCGGCGCACTGCGCGGTGGTGAAGCGCACGATGTCGTTGCCGTAGCGGTCGAGGGGATGGCCCGTGAGGTAGAGCCCGAGGGCCTCGCGCTCGCGCTTGAGGCCGTCGACGAGGTCCCACGGGGGCACGTCGGGGTAGCCGCCCGTGGGCTGCAGGGTCTCGGTCACGCCGAAGAGCCCCATCTGCCCGCTGGCGCGCTCCTTGGCGGCCCCCTTGCCGCGCTCCAGGGCCTTGTCGATGGCGGCCCACGCCTGCGCGCGGGTGGCGCCGGTGCGGGCGAGGGTGTCATCGAGGGCGCCGGCGTAGACCAGGGACTCCAGCACGCCCTTGTTCACGCGCCGCGGGTCGACGCGCGAGGTGAACTCGAAGAGGTCCATGAAGTTCCCGGATTGACGGGTCTCGATGACGCTCTCGATGGCGTTGTCGCCCACGCCCTTGACCCCGCCGAGGCCCACGCGAATGCGCGGGCGCCAGGGGTCGAGGTCGATCTTGCTCGTGGGCTTCTTGGGGATCGGCCGCGGGGTCTTCTCGTAGACCACGGTGTACATGCGGTCCGACTCGTTGATGTCGGGCACCATGACCTCGATGCCCATCTGCCGCGCCTCGGAGATCGAGCCCACGAGCTTCTCGATCTTGCCGAGGTCGGAGCACATCGTGGCGGCCATGAATTCCGCGGGGAAATGCCGCTTCAAGAAGGCCGTCTGGTAGGTGATCAGGGCGTACGCGGCGCTGTGGGATTTGTTGAAGCCGTAGCCCGCGAAGTACTCGAGGAGGTCGAAGATCTCGATGGCCTTGCCCTCGTCGTAGTTCAGCTTCTTCGCGCCGTCGACGAAGGTGGCCTTCTGCTTGGCCATCTCCTCGGCCTTCTTCTTCCCCATCGCGCGGCGTAGAAGGTCCGCGCCGCCGAGGGAGTAGCCGCCCATCTTGCGGGCGATCATCATCACCTGCTCCTGGTAGACGATGACGCCGTAGGTGTCCTTGAGGATGTCCTTCAGGTCGTCGTGGGGGTAGACCACCTTGGCGCGGCCGTTCTTGCGGTTGACGAAGTCCTCGACCATGCCCGTCCCCAGCGGGCCCGGGCGGTAGAGGGCGACGGCGGCGACGATGTCTTCGAAGCAGTCGGGCTTGAGGTCCTTGAAGAGCTTCTGCATGCCCGACGACTCGAGCTGGAACACGCCGGTGGTCTCGCCGCTCTGCAGGAGCTCGAAGGTCTCGCGGGCGTAGCGGGCCTTGCGGGGGTCGACGTCGTTGATGTCCATGGGGATGTCCTCGACGTCGAAGGGCCGCCCCCAGACCTTCACCCACTGCGCCGCGTCGGGGCGCTTGCGGATCATCTCCACGGCGAAATCGATGACGGTGAGCGTGGTGAGCCCGAGGAAGTCGAACTTCACCAGGCCCGCGGCCTCGACCTCGTCCTTCGCGTACTGGGTGACGAGCTCGCCGCCGGAGCCGCGGAACACCGGCACCGACTCCCACAGCGGGCCCTCGGAGATCACGATGCCCGCGGCGTGCATGCCCGCGTGGCGGTTGAGGTTCTCGAGCTTGCGGGCGAGGTCGAGCACCGCGCGGGTGCTCTCCTGCTCGTCGTACATCGCCTTGAGCCGCGGCTCCTTCTCGAGGGCCTCGGGGATCGACACGCTCTTGCCCTGCACGGGGTCGGGCACGAGCTTGGCGATGGCGTCGGTGTCTTGGAACGAGAGCCCGAGCACGCGCCCCACGTCGCGCACGCAGCTCTTGCTCTTGAGGAGCTGAAAGGTCGCGATCTGCCCGACGCTCTCGCGGCCGTATTTCTGCCGCACGTACTCGATGACCCGCTCGCGGCGGATCATGCAGAAGTCGACGTCGAAGTCGGGCATCGAGACGCGCTCGGGGTTCAAGAAGCGCTCGAAGAGGAGGTCGTAGGGGATGGGGTCGATGTCGGTGATCCCCAGGGCGTAGGCGACGATGGAGCCCGCGCCGGAGCCGCGGCCGGGGCCCACGGGCACGCCGTTCTGCTTGCCCCAGTTGATGAAGTCCTGAACGATGAGGAAGTACCCCGGGAACTTCATCCCCTGGATGACCCCGATCTCGACCTCCAGGCGGTCTTTGTACTTCCCCTCGTCGACGGTCTTGCCCTGGCGCTTGAAGGTCTCGAAGCGCTTCGCGAGGCCCTTGCGCGAGAGCTCCGCGAAGTGCTCGTCGACGTCGGGCACGTCGTTGCCCTGCTCGTCGCGAAAGCGGGGCAGGGTGGGCTCGCCGAGCTTGAGCTTCAGCTTGCACATCTCCGCGATGCGCACGGTGTTGGCGATGGCCTCGGGGTAGTCCGCGAAGGCCTCGGCCATCTCGTCGGGGCTCTTCAGGAACATCTCCTCGGAGCCGTGGCTGACCGCCTCGGCCTCGTCGAGGGTGGTGCCCGAGGCGATGCACATCAGCGCGCGCTGTGCCGTGGCGTCGTCGCGCTGGAGGTAGTGCGCGTTGTTCGTCGCGACGATGGGCAGGTCCATCTCCCGCGCGATCTCGGCGAGCAGGCGGTTCACGATGGGCTGCTCGACGAGCCCGTGGTCCTGGAGCTCGACGAAGAGGTTGCCCGGCTCGACGATCTCCTTGAGCCGCGCGAGCACCGCGCGGGCCATGTCCGGGCCGTGCTGCAAGAGGGCCTGGGGCACGAGCCCGCCGAGGCAGCCCGTGAGCACCACGAGGTCCTTGCGCAGCGCGGCGAGGTCGTCGAGCTCGGCCTGCGGCGGGCACCCCAGGGGAGGCGCCGTCCACGAGCGGGAGTTCAGCGCGATGAGCGAGCGGTAGCCCTCCACCGAGCGGGCGAGCATCGGGAGGTGGTAGGTGCGGTGCCTGCCATTCTTGTCCGGCTTGTCGCCGGGGAAGGCGTAGGCGATGCCCACCTCGCACCCGAGGATGGCCTGCACGTCGGCGTCCTTGCACTTCTTGTAGAAGTCGATGGCGCCGTGCATGTTGCCGTGGTCGGTGAGGGCCACGGCCTTCATGCCCAGGGACTTCACCCGCGACACCAGCTCCTTCACGCGGATCGCGCCGTCGAGCATGGAGTACTGGGAGTGGACGTGGAGGTGAACGAACTCTGCCATCGCGGTCGCGGTCGTAACACCACCCCCCCGCCGCGGCACCTGTCCCACACCCGCGGCGCCCGCGCGGGGCATGGTCTGACATCGCTGTCACGCTATGTACCAAGGGGTTTGCGCGTGTTGAATGGGAGTTGAGTTCGGTTCAATGGGGTGGTACGCACACCGCGCATGGCCGAGTGCGCGCTCGGCGAGCGATGGGCAACGGTTCACTTCGCGTCGCGGCACCTGAACGCCGCCGCGCACGGTTCAGATTCCCACCACCACCTCAGGAGTTGATGATGACCAGCGGCACGAAGATTCTTGGTACGGGCCTCCTCGCGACCTTCCTCGCCATGGGCTGCGGCAGCAGCGGCGGCACCACTCCGACCGACGCGGCCACGGGCACCGACGCGGTGGTTGCCACCGACACCGGCGGCACCCCGGCCACCGACGCCGGCGCCACCGC
>JBILLI010000749.1:0-3791 GCA_044376155.1 Polyangiales bacterium | reverse complement strand
AAGGGCCGGGGAAGGGGGCCACGAATCGCGAATTCACCACAAGAACAAGCGCATTTCAGAGATGTGTCCCGAGGTGAACCCGAAGCGGGGGAAGGGACGGGGAAGGGGGCCGTGCCTCGCGATTTCGCCCTGATAAAAAGCGCATTTCCGCGAATCGCACCGAGATGGGCGCCTCGGCAGAAGCGACGTGGATGGGGGCCATGCGCCGCCCCAACCGCGGCGTCGCCCCCCGCGGTACGCTCGCCCCCGTGCGCGCACCGCTCGTCACCGCCCTCTGCCTCGCCTCGCTGTCGGCGTCGGCGCAGACCATCACCTCGCGCCGCGAGACCACGCCCTACCCCGGCGTGCGCGTCATCGAAGGGCGCACCGCGAACCCCACCACGGACTTCTGGGCCGCCGTCGTCTCCCTCTGCACCGACTACGTGCACGTCAGCGCCACCCGCGCCCCCACGGCGCTCACCGTGACGAGCCGCTGGGCCGCGAGCGCGGGCGTGCAGCTCGCGACGAACGGAGACTTCTTCACCAGCGGTCCGCGGGTCTACGGCTACGCCATCGGGGCCGGGCGCGCGTGGCCCGTGCGTCAGACGGGCACCGACAGCGCGGTCTCGGGCGAGTGGTACTACCGCCGCTACGGGTGGATCGGCTTCGGCCCGGGGCGCGTGGAGTTCTCGCACACCGAGTGGGTGAAGGAGCGCGCGGCGACGCTCGGCGTGCGCGAGGGGTGGATGCCCGGCACCGTGACCACCGCGGTCCCAAGCGGGCTCACGCAACTCGTGAGCGGGTTCCCCGAGCTCATCACCGAGGGGCGTCGGGTGACCTGCGCGTCGCCCACCGCGTCGACGTGCTTCACCGACCGCAGCGACATGCGCGCGCGCAATCCCCGCACCGCCATGGGCATCACCCGCGACCGCCGCACCTTCCTGCTCGTCGCCGTCGACGGACGGTCCACCCGCAGCGCGGGGATGTACGGCACCGAGCTCGCCCAGCTGATGGAGCTGCTCGGCGCGTGGCAGGCGTTCAACCTCGACGGCGGCGGGTCCACCACCTTCTGGCAGCGCGGGCAGGGCGTGCTCAACCGCCCCTCCGACGGCGCCGAGCGCGCGGTCGCCAACCACTGGGGGATCTTCGCCGGCGCCGCCAGCGGGCAGCCCCGGGCCGCAGGGAGCTGCGTGTCGGTGGTGTCCGACGCGGGCGTGGGCGACGCGGGCGCGCTGGATGTGCCCGTGGTGCGAGACGTGCCCGTGGTGCGAGACGTGCCCGTGGTGCGGGACGTGCCCGTGGTGCGAGACGTCGCGCTCCTGGATGCCATCACCCAGAGCGATGTCGCGCGGCTGGACGTCATCACCCCGCGTGATGGATCGCCGGACGACGTCGCCACCCCGCTCGATGTCGCGCTCGACGCGCTCGGCGATCACCCTGCGGGCGACGACGTGTCCAGCGACGACGACGTCGCGACGGAGTCTCCGCCGGACTTCCTCGACGCCGCCCGCGCCGAGATGCCCGCAGAGACAGCCCCCCCCGACGACACCGCGGCGGCGGGATGTGGCTGCCGCGCCCGGCCCCGCGGCACCGCGTCTCCCCTCCTCGCGACCGTGGCGCTGCTGGCCCTGCGACGACGACGTCTCAAGGCACGGTGACCTCGACGCAGAGTCTCCGCGCGTCGTGAGCTTGCGTGGGCACGGTGATCCGCAGGTCGGCACCGCGCTCCGCGGCCGGGATCACCATCGCGTCAATCTCCCCCACGCGCGGCGTGCGGAGCCACCGGCGGGCCGGGCCGGTCTGCAGCACGATGGTGACATCGGTGTGCTGCGACGTCGGCGCGACGCCATAGCGCACGCGGAGGTCCCCCGGCGGGAGCGCGCGCCACGTGATCTCGCGGGTCAGGTCGGGGTTGGGGTGCAGCGAGAGCCAGTCGCCCGCGGGGTTGGTGAACGCGCACTCCGCGCCCAGCGCGCGGCCCCAGCTGCTCTCGCCGCGCTCCCAGTCGGCGCACTCCCACTTCTGCCGCGAAGGGTTGAAGTAGTCACACGGCACCGGTCGTCCCTCGGCCGGGAGGATCCGCACCGAGGCGTCGCGCAGGGCCTCGGTCGCGATCCAGCGCTCGGAGCGGCGCGTGACCCGCGCCACCACCCCGGGGAGCGCCGCCAGCAGCGCCGCCGCGACCCCCAGGAGCGCCGCGATCCGACGGCGGGTGAGCCACGCGTCGACCCGCGCCAGGACGGCCCCCAACAACGCCCAGAGCTCGTCGCGAAAGAGCACCACCGCCACCGCGCCCGCCGCCACCACCGGGCCGAACTGCGGCGCCGCGCGCGCCGCGCCGAACACCGTGGCGATCCCCGCGACGAGCGGGAACCACCGCGGGTCCCCGAGCAGCGCGCGCAGCCACGAGGGCACCCCCTCGCGCTCCCGCAGCCGCGCAGACCACGCGACCAGCACATCGACGAGCGCCGCCGCGGGGACCACCGCGAGCACCACCCACGGGGTGAAGAAGCGCGCGTAGGTGAACTCGAAGCGCGCGTAGAACAGCGCCGTCGCGACCAGCGAGACCGCAAACGCGGCCGCGAACGCGCGCCCCCGCGGCGAGCGCGCGAGCGGGATGAGCCCGAGCAGCACGAGCAGCGCCCACGGCGCGCTGATGCCCACGCCCTGCTGCGGATCGGCGACGATGGTCCGCAGCCCCACCCCGAGCGCGCGCCCGAACTTCTCGCGGAGGTCGAAGGTCGCCGGCGCGCCCCCGTGACGCACCACGATGCGGTTGTATCCCTGCACCAGGGCACCCCCGAACATCACCGTGTTCATCACCGCGAGCGCGCCGAGGGGCACCGCCGCGCCGAGGGCCATGCGCGCCAGCACCCGCCACTGACGGAGCGCCACGAGCTGCGCGGCGAAGGGCACAGCGAGCAGGGCGACGGTGGGCTTCGACACCATCGCGAGGCCCCAGAGCACCCCCGCGAGCAGCCCCCGGGACCGCTGCGTGGCGTCGATCGCCGCGAGCGCCAGCACGGTGTAGAGCGTGTCGTTCGAGTAGCTGTAGGCGTTGTGCAGCAGCAGCGGGGTCGACGCGAAGGCCAGCGCCGCGCACGCCGCCGCGGGCGCCGACGCCACCCTCGCGGCAATGCGGTGCGCGAGCCAGATCGAGAGCGCCGACATCACCACGCTGCCGACGAGCAGGCCGTGGAGCCCGAGCGCGTGAAAGAGCGGGACGTGCAGCAGCGGGAGCAGGATCGGATGCTTGGGCCAGAGGGTGCGCCCGTCGGCGCCGAGGGCGAGGTTGCTCCAGCCCGGGTCGAGGTCGTCGTTCCAGCGCAGCCGCTCGCGGTACCAGGACATCGGGTGGAACCGCTCCTGCTCCAGCGTCCCCTCGGCGAGCGCGCGGTTGATGACCGCGTAGAAGCTCCCGTCGCCGTGGAGGAAGCTGTACGGGCGATACTGCTGCCACGCGTGGTAGGTGATGATCAGCGCGGCCCCGAGGAGCACGAGGAGCTCCACGCGTCGGTCGGTCGGGTCGTCACCGCGGCGCTCGTCGGTCACGAAGCCTCCTCTCTGCGGAGGTCTGCGCGCGCGTCTCGGTCAACCCAACGGGGTTGTGCGACTCGGGACGTGCGGACGGGCGGCGTGCGCGGCATCCCCCTGCGTTCGCACGAAGACCACGCTGGGGCAACGCTCTCTCGCGGTGAGGGCAGCGCGAGGCCTTCTGGCGCAAGGGCATCGCGACCACGACGACCGCGTCTACCGCGACGTCGGCGGCGCGTCGACGAGCCACGCCTCGATGCGCTCGCGCTCGCTCGCGA
>JBILLI010000747.1:0-3797 GCA_044376155.1 Polyangiales bacterium | reverse complement strand
CTCCGAGAACGGCTTGAATACGAGACGAATTCGCGAAACGTGGCCCCCTTCCCCGGCCCTTCCCCCGCCTCGGGTTCACCTCGGGACACATCTCGGATTTTGACGGCAGACACAGCGATTTCGGAGGTTCAAGCGAATCGGAGCAGTCCCGCCGTCTTGGTCTCCCGGGCGTTCTGGGGACCGAGCGTGCGTTGAGGCGCACCGAGAGCTCTACTGCAGGATGCTGCTCTCTGAACTGCGCTTGGAGCCCCGCGCATTGGCATTGGCGGTCTGGTCCTCGGAGTGCGTACCCGAGCTTCGACTCTGGCACCGTCTGCTCAAGGTCGTGGCCCTGCTCTTCCTGCGCCTCGACGATCCCACCACTCGTCTCCCGCGCGCACCTCGACGCGGGGCGCAGCGCTTCTGGGACAATCCCCGGGTGAGTGCAATCTCGCTGCTACGATCCGCACAACGGCCCACGTTCGACGCCCTCGCGGCTCACCCGACGGTGCTCGTTGCCCACGACACGACGGAGGTCAACCGGACCGGGCCCAACGAGCCCGACGACGCCGGCCCGCTGCGCTCCAACACGGCGCGCGGCTACCTGGTGCACAGCGCGGTGGCGCTGACCGTCGACGAGCACCGTCCGCTCGGCGTGCTCGACACGCAGGTCTGGACACGCTCGTGGAAGCTCAAGCAGCAGGACCACAAACATCGCCCCAACCATCAGCGCGAGAGCATCAAGTGGCGTCGAGGGATCCGGCGCGTCGCCGCCGAGGCTCGTGAGCGCAAGCTGCCGACGACGCTGATCCACCTGATGGATCGCGAGGGGGACGTGCACGCGAACTTCGAGTTCGCGCGTCGCCACAAGCACCTGGTGGTGGTCCGCGCAGCGCACGACCACCGGGTGCGTGGGAGCACGGGGATGCTCTGGAGCACGTTGCAGGCTCGCCCTGTGGCGTCCGAATGGAGCCAGTCGGTCCGGAACGAACTGAGCAACGACCTCCGCAAGCAGGCACGTGCTGCTGGGCGCGACGAGCTCGATGCGCTGGAGGCCGCGCACAAGCGAGCGGGGCCTCGACGCGAGGCGCAGTTGCAACTGCGCTTCGCGAGCGTGACGCTGGAGAACACGAAGAAGGGCAAGAAGGCCGTCGAGGTCGCGGCCATTCTGGTGCAGGAGATCAACGCCCCCGCAGGAAGTGAGGCGGTGGAGTGGATGGTGTTGACCACCTGTGAGGCAAGCAATGCCTCGCAGGCGCGCGCGGTGATGAAACACTACGAGGCGCGATACGGCATCGAGCCCGTGCATCGGATCTGGAAGAGCGGACTGCACCTGGAGTCAGAGACCGTTGCCAACGTGGAGAGCTTTCGGCGCCTGATGTCGGTGTACGTGCCGTTGGCGACGCAGATCGCGCGGTGGACGTACGTCTCTCGCGAAACGCCACGGGCTCCCGCCGCTCCGCACGTGGCACCACGCACCTTGGCGATCCTGAAAGAGGCGTGCCGCTTTCGGAAGATCGCGCTTCCGCGCCGAGCGTGGACGATCGAGGACCTGGTGCTGCGGCTCGCACAACTCGGGGGCTACGAGCCTCGGCCCGACCGAAAGCCGGGGTGGATCGTCATCTGGCGCGGCTGGCGCGAGTTGCAGCGCTTCGAGGCCATCTTCAATTTCGCGAAGTCATCGGGAAAACATGACAGTTCCTGAGATGTGTCCCGAGGTGAACCCTTCAGGGAGAGGGGTCACCTGGCTCGCACGCGCCGGTGGGGGTGAGGTCCGTCCGAGGGTGGTCCTCGCGTGCCGGCCGTCGCCCGTGGCTCACCGCACCAGCGGGTTGCGGAACTCAAAGGGCGCGCGGATGTTCAGCCGCGACACCCCGAGCGCCGCGGGAATGGGCGGCAACACCGCACGACGCACCGCCGCGAGCACGTTCGCGTCGAAGCGATCGACCCCGCTGCGACGGCGCAGAGAGACCTCGCGCACGGCGCCCTCGGCGGTGATCACGAAGCTCACGATGACCGTGCCCTGGTTCAACCATAGCGCCTCGTCGCGAGGGAACGCGGCGGCCCCGGGGGTGAGGGCGCGCGCTCAGCTGCCGCTGACGACCGACGCCGTGCGCATCGCGCCGTAGGAGGACGTGACGGTGACCGTCCCCGGCGCGCTGCCGGTCGGCGCCGTGAGCAGGGGCTGGAGGCTGCTGGTCGTGTGCACCACGAGCTGCTGCTGTCCGCTCGACCAGGTGGCGCTCTGCACGGTGAGGGTGTCTTCAAGGTTGATGGCGTGGAGCCCGTCGGCGGTGTCGGTGAACCACGCCGTGTCGCCGTTGGGGATGACGTCCCAACCGCCGTGGCGTCGGTTGGTCGGAACGGCCGTGTCGGTGTCGAACCACGCGAGCGAGACGGGCGCGGCGGGGTTGGAGATGTCGAACACGCGCAGCCCGTCCTGCTGATGGGCGACCCACGCGAGGTTGCCCTGCACCGTGACCTGACGCGCGATGGTGGCCGCCGAGCCGCCGAAGAGGCTCACCTGGGTCACGGCGCTCGGCACGCGCACGTCCCACACGCGCACGCGCCCCGCGGTCACGTCGTCGGCCGTGAGCACGTAGTCGCCCGAGGGGGTCGGCGCCGCGGCGGTGGTGGCCGCGCCCGCGTACAGCTTCGACACGAGGATCGGGGGCTGCGGGGGATTGTAGTAGTTGGGCACGATCGACGGGAAGGTCGCGAGGTCGTACACGGCGAAGCCCACGCGCCACGCGGCGTAGAGCCTCCCGCCCTGCACGCGCACGTCGCGAATGCTCGCGCCCGTCGAGATCCGCTGACGAATGATCGACGTGAAGAACGCGGGCGCGGCGGGGTTGGTGACCTCGAAGGCCACGATGCCGCTGGTCATCACCGATCCGACGAAGAGAAAGCTCCGCCCGCCGAGCTCTGCGGTGGTGAGCGTTCGCACCTGACCGGCGAAGTGATAGCCGCCGCCCAGCCCCGCGGTGATCGCGCGCACGAGCGACGGCGCCGCAGGGTTCGCGAGGCTGTAGATGTAGACCCCGGTGAAGTTCCCGTAGGTCGGGTCGGGGGCGCCGCCGTAGTTGCCGACGAAGAGGTAGTCGGTGCCGGCGATGTTCTGCGTGGCGACGTCGGTGACGTCGGTGGCGCCCACGGCGGGGACGACGGTCGACACCACGGTCGGTGCTGCGCGGTCGGAGATGTCGACGACGGCGAAGCCCCCGCTCCGGCGCGCGACGTAGGCGTGGGTGTTGGTGAGGGCGAAGTCACCGGTGTTCTGGTCGGCGCCGAAGTCGTGTCGCCCGATGAGCGAGGTGTTGAGCGTGCCCGGCGTGCCGAGCGCGGCGCGCGTGGACGCGAGGTCGTCAGGAGGGTTGGCGCAGCCGAAGAGGGTGACCGAGAGCGCGACGGCGCCGCGAAGAACGGGGGGGTGTTTCATGGTCCTCGAAGGGCGATTGGCCGCCGCCTCGGAGACCCGTCACGGAAATCGTTCGGGGGCGCAGAGGTGACGGTCGGGCAGCGCGGCGTGGTCAAGACACGTCGGCGCTGTCGTCACGCGCGCCGAGGTCGCGGGCGGTGACCTCGACGCGCGCCCATGGGCCGTGCGTGTTGCTACCGCTTGGGACGCAGCGACTTTGGCGACCGCACGGGCCGCGCGGGTAGCCTCCGCGTGGGTCGCGTGGCGTGACGACAGGGCGGGCCGCACGGGCAGCGGCCGCGATCATTTCAGCGAGCGACGCCGTAGAGGACCGCGATGGACGCGGCCGCGAGGGAGGCGGGCAGGGGCGATGTCGCGGGACGCGAGGATCGCGGCCTAC
>JBILLI010000748.1:0-3797 GCA_044376155.1 Polyangiales bacterium | reverse complement strand
GCACGGGCGGAGCCGGCGGCACGAACCGCGTCCGAAGGTTTTGGGCAAAGCCAGGGGCAACGCGGGGGAAAGGGCGCGCGGTAACGCGGATAGGGGGCCGCACGACGTCAGCATGGCAGGCAGACCCGGTCAGAAGCCGAACTTGCCGTTGGCGTTCTTCCACGCGGCGCGCGGGGGGATCTCTTCGATGGTGTCCCAGTGCTCCGCGACCTTGTCGGCCTCCACGCGGAACAGGTCGTAGAAGGCGACGTGCTTGCCGGCGAAGCGCCCCTCGCTGACCGCGAGCACGAAGCTGCCCTCGCCCAGCACGGTGTGCACCCGCTCGTAGGTCATCGCGACGCCCTGCGTCGCCATCGCCTGCAGCGCCGCGCCGAGCCCCGAGAGCCCGTCGGCCACCTGCGGGTTGTGCTGCGCGTAGCGGTCCCCGTCGAAGTAGCCCGCGAGCCGCTCCATCCGACCGTCCACCAGGATCTCCTGGACGAAGGCGCGGACGCGGGCCTTGTTCGCGTCGGTGCGGTCGAGGTCACGCGCCTCCGTGGGGCCGTCGAGCATGGTGCGTCCGCTGGGGTTGGGGGCCGCGGTCTCCTGGAGGTTGTCCCAGTGCTCGACGATGCGGCCGCCGTCGAAGCGGAAGATGTCGAAGCCCACCTTCGGCCCGAAGAAGTTGTACTCGGTGTGGGCGAACACGAAGGGGCCGTCTTGAAAGACCCGCACGGTCCTCGCGCGGGCCGACCCCGGCGGGAGGGCGCGCAGCACCTCGCCGAAGCCCGCCAGCCCATCGCCGACGGCGAGGTTGTGCTGCGTGTAACGGTCGGGATCCATGCTGGCGACGGGCTCCGCCGCACCCGTCTCGATGGCGTGAAGGAGCGCGACGACCTGCTGCTTGGGGGAGGAGAGAGACATCGGGTGGACTCCGTGAGAATGGGACATGGAACGCCCCGACGCGCACCGCGCGCCGACGCCGCCGGGAGGGCCGCCCCGCCGTCCCGACGCCTTGATCTCTATGGCCGCCCGCGCGGTGACACAATCCGCGTAGCGACCAACTCATTGTTCGGTAGCGTCGAACAGTGTTCGACCACCGCGACCTGCCCCTGCTGGTGACCTTCGCGCGCGTGTGCCGCGAGGGCTCCATCACCGCCGCCGCGCGCTCGCTGGGCCTCTCGAAGAGCGTGGTCAGCACCCAGCTCAAGGCCCTCGAGACCGCCCTCGGCGCGCGGCTGCTGCACCGCACGACGCGCAGTCTCACGCCCACCCAGCTCGGCGTCGAGATCCTCGCGTTGTCCGAGCGCGTCGCGGCGGCCACGGACGAGGCCCTCGCCCTCGTCGAGGCGCAGCGCGGCATCGCCTCGGGGACCCTCCGGGTCGCGTCGACGCACGACCTCGGCGCGCGCTTCGTCGCCCCGGCGGTCGCGCGGCTCTGCGCGGCGCACCCCGAGCTGCGCGCGGAGATCCTGCTCGATGACGCCATCGTCGACCCCATCGCCCACCGCCTCGACGCGATGGTGCGCCTCGGGGTCCCGTCGGACTCGAGCCTCGTGGCGAAGCGCCTCGCCGAGGACGCCGACGTCGTGGTCGCGGCCCCGGCCCTCGCCGCGCGCTGGCGTGAGGCCGACGAGCCCCGCGCCCTGGCCGGCGCGCCGTGGGTCTCCCACGCGAGCTTCGTCCAGACGAAGCGCCACCGCTTTCGCCGCGCCGACGGCGCCACCCAGGAGCTCGCGGTCACGCCCCCGCGCGTCGTCGCCAACACCACCGCCGCGCTCCGGGCGCTGATCGTCGGCGGCCTGGGCCTCGGGATGCTCCCCCGTCACCTCCTCGCCGACGACCTCGCGGCGGGCCTCGTCGAGCGGCTCATCCCGGCCTGGCGAGGCCGCACGATCGGCGTCTATCTCCTGCACGCCTCGGGACGTCACCCCGCCCGGCGCGTCACGCTGTTCGGCGAAGAACTCCAGCGCACCCTCGCCGCCGAGGGGCTCTCGCTGCGCCGCGCCCCCCGCGGGTGAGCTACGCCGTCTCGACGGCCACGGCCGCCGCGCGGAGGTCCCCGGTGCGCGCGACGGCTCTGCTAACGTCTCGCGGCATGTACGCCTCGCGAATCACCCTGCAGAACCTCCGCACCATCGCGTCCGCGACGGTGGCGCTGCGGGCGCCGCCGCTGCCCTCGGAGCACGCGGAGGGTCCGGCCAACGGCGCGCGTCGCAACCTCACGGTGCTCCTCGGAAACAACGGTGCGGGCAAGACCACCGTACTCCGCGCGGTCGCGATGGCGGCGATGGCGCCGGTGCTCGCGGCGGGATCGGGCTTCGTCCCGTACAGCCTCGTGCGCAGGACCGGCGGCACGGCCGCGCCCCACGCCCTCGCGCAAGGCGAATTCGTGCTCTACGAGAAGCAAGATCGCCGCGCGGGCACGCTCACGCAGTCCCTGCGATTGCTCCCGGGGAGCTTGTACAACGACCGCATCGACGTCAGCGCCAGCGCGGGCTTCGACAAGGCCTGGGAGGAGACGCTCTTCGACGACCGCTCCATGGCGGGTCTGGTCGTCGGCTACGGCGCGGACCGACGGGTGGAGTCCGTCGGCGGGAGTGACCCGGAGTCCCGCTTCAAGCGCCGCTCGCTGCGCTACGGGCGCATCGCGGGTCTCTTCGAGGAGAGCGTCGCGCTCGTACCGCTCTCTTCCTGGTTGCCGCGGTTTCATCGTGAGAACGCCGGGCGGCACAAGCAGGTCATCACGCTGATCAACAAGGTGCTGCCCGACGCGCAGATCGAGCCCGCGCCGCGCGACGGGGAGTACTACTTCTCGGTCCGCGGCTCGTCGCTGCCCTTCGCCGCGCTCTCCGACGGCTACCGCGCGTTCATCGGCTGGTTCGCAGACCTGCTCTTCCACATCTGCCTCGGCGCCCCGTCGGGGCATCGGCTCGACGAGACCACCGGCATCGCACTGATCGACGAGGTGGACCTGCACCTGCACCCCGCGTGGCAGCTCGAGGTGGTCCCGCGGGTGGCGGATGCGCTGCCGTACATGCAGTTCGTGGTCAGCACCCACAGCCCGCTGGTGGTGGGCTCGCTGCACCGCGACAACGTGCTGCTGCTCACCGATCACGCCGTGAGCGCGCTCGTTCGCGAGACCCGCATCGCGCCGCCCGCCGCGGAGACCTTCGGCCTCGGCGCGGAGCAGCTCCTGACCAGCGAGTCCTTCGGGCTTGTGAGCACGCGCACCCCGGACTTCGTCGATCGCCTGCAGCAGCGCGGAGGCGACGATGCACTTTCTGCGACTGCTCTCCCTCGGCGACGCCGCGGGTGAAGCGCCACCCGCGGCGGACGAAAGGCCCGCGCCCGAGAAGAAGCCCGCGAAGAAGGCCCCGAAGAGGCGGGCGACGAAGAAGGCGTCGCGATGATCCGCTACACGATCCAGGCGGCGGCGCTGCGGGACGAGATCGAGGCGCACAAACCCGGATGGCTCGCGCGCGCGAAGGTGCTCACCGACGCCGCGAAGCAGTCGGGCGAGGTCGCAGACGGCGACGCGATCTGGAGCGAGATCAAGGGCGTCTACGCGCGCCTGCAGTCGTTCAAGTGCGTCTACTGCGAGAAGCCCATGCCCCAGGAGGAGATCGACGGCGAGGCCACGCTGGGCAAGGGATCGGGCGAGTACGACGTCGAGCACTACCGCCCGAAGAACCGGGTGACCCCGTGGCCGGGCGATGCGCTGAAGGCCGCGCGCGGCATCGACTACGACCCCGAGGTGCGTGACGGCGAGGCCGACGGGTACCCTCGCCTCGCGTTCGATCCCGAGAACTACGCGC
>JBILLI010000746.1:0-3805 GCA_044376155.1 Polyangiales bacterium | reverse complement strand
CGCACAGGCCCGAAGGGCCGACCGTGCGGGCGGAGCCGGCGGCACGAACCGCGTCCGAAGGTTTTGGGTAAAGCCAAGCCGAGGCGGGGGAAGGGACGGAGAAGGGGGGCACGCGTCGCGAATTCGCCTTGAGAACAAGACGCTCTCGGAGATGTCTCCCGCGGTGAACGCGGGGACGGCGAACCCGTCAGCGCGGATCGCGGCTCAGATGTCGGCCGGATCGGGCCAGCGGACATCGTCGCGCGAGATCCCGCCGTCGGGCACGGGCCAGCCGTCGGGGTACGTGTCGGTCATGGCGTCGCGGGACGCGTCGGGGGCGGAACCGTCTTGCGACACCGCCGCGTCGACCTCAAAGACCGCGTCGATGGAGGTGCCGCTGTCTTGCGGGGGCGCGCTGGCGTCACCCCCACCCGCGCTGCCGCAGGGGTCGCCGTCGGGGCACATCGTCGGCGCCGGGAGATCACCGACCGCGCTGGTGTCGTACGCGAACGCGTCGGCCCGCGTCGAGGCGTCGGCGCGGACGTTGTCTGCGCCGCCGTCGGTGTCGCGCGTGGCGCCGTTGGTCAACGACGCGTCGGCGCCGTCTTCGGCGGGCAGGTGCGGGCGCGTGTTGATCACGCAGCCGCCGAGGAGCAACAGCGCGAGGGTGACGGTGCGACTTGCGCTCACGGCCCGCTCCGGCCGTCGTGGGCGCCGGCGTCGTGTCGCCGCGAGGCCGGGACGCAGCTGCGCCCCTGAGAGTCGGTGAAGCCCGCGTCGCCGCCGTCGGTGCGCGCACCGGCGTCGCCTGCGTCGCTCCGTGCGCCGCCATCGCTGCGGTCGGCGTCGGCCGCGAAGCAGTCGTCGGACTCGGTGGCCACATCGCTGTCGTTGAGGGCGCTCGCGTCGGCCGCGGCCGCGGGCGGGAAGGCGTCGGACTCGGGCACATCCGCCACGCCAGCGTCACCGGTCACCCCGGTCTGCGCGCCCGTGTCCCCCGCCGCGCCCGCGTCTCCGAAGAAGGCCGCGCGGCCGCCGTCGTCTTCCAGCGGCAGGTGCGGGCGCGTGTTGATCACACACGCCGCGCACAGCGTGAGAAGGAGCCCGAGGGTGCGCGCGCGTGATGCCATGTGTCGTCTCGCCCAGATCCATCGGTGCACAGACCACGCCGACAGGCGCAGGCCGAGAGAATCAATCGATCCCACCGTCCCCGTCGGGTGCCGCGGTCTCTCGGCCGTGGCCGATCGGCACACTACGGCACACCCCCGGGATCAGTCCAGCAGGCCAAAGTCTCGCAGGCGGCGGTAGAGCGTTCGCCGCGGCATCCCGAGGACCTGCGCGGCGCGGACCTTGTTCCAGTTGGTCTGCTCCAGGGCGTCGAGGATGCGCTGCCGCTCCGTGGCCTTGCGCACGACCGTGGGCGACGCGCCCTGGGTGGGCGGCGACGACGGGCGGGGCTCGCTCGCGGCCTGCGGGTGGGGGATGGCCTCGGCGTCGATGACCTCGCCCTCGCACATCACCGCGGCGCTCTCCAGCGCGTGTCGGAGCTGCCGCACGTTGCCCGGCCAGGGGTGCTGCATCACCCGACGCAGCGCCTCGCGGGTGAGCTTGCGCCGCGGGCCGCCGTGCTCCTCGGCGAAGGTCGCGAGCACGTGCGCGGCGAGGGCGGGGATGTCTTCGACGCGCTCCCGCAGCGCGGGCAGGGTGAGGGTGACCACCGCGAGGCGGTAGAAGAGGTCCTCGCGAAAGCGCCCGTCGGCGACGAGCGCGGGCAGCGGGCGGTTCGACGCCGCCACCACGCGCAGGTCCACGGTCTCGTCGTGGTCGCCGCCCACGGGGCGCACCTTGCGGTCCTGCAGCACCCGCAGGAGCTCCACCTGCATGCGGGGGGACATCTCCCCGACCTCATCGAGAAACAGCGTGCCCCCGTGCGCGCTGGCGATGAGCCCCTTGCGGTCGCGGTCGGCGCCCGTGAACGCGCCCTTCACGTGCCCGAAGAGCTCGCTCTCCATCAGCGTCTCGGGGATCGCGCCGCAGTGCACCACCACGAACGCGCCCTTCGCCCGCGCGCCGGAGAAGTGCAGCGCGCGCGCCACGAGCTCCTTGCCCGTGCCGCTCTCGCCCTCCACCACCACCGGCACGTCGGTGTCGCGCACGCGCTCGACCACCGCGAGCACCCGCTGCATCGCCGCGGTGTTCGCCACGATGCCCGCCGGCGCGAAGCGACCCCGCAGCGCCTCTTGCGCGCGCACCAGGGAGCTGCGCGTGGCCTCAAGCTCGCGCTCCCGGGTCTGCAGCAGCGCCTCGATCTCGCGCCGCGCGAGCTCCAGCTCCCGCGTGCGAGACTCCAGCTCCTCGACCACGCGGCGGTGCTCCACGGCCATCGCGGCCTGCTCCGAGAAGGCCACCATCAGCGCGACGTCCGACTGCGCCCACGCCACGCGGCGACGGCGGCTCTCGACGTAGAGCACCCCGAGCGTGCGCCCGCGGTGGCGCATGGGCACCGCCGCCACCGCGCACACCCCGAGCTCGTGCACCGAGCGAAAATCCGCGAAGCGGCGGTCGCCCTGGGCGTTGAGGGTCACCACGGGCTCGCCGTCGATCCACACCGCGTCGGCGATGGACTGCGAGAAGCTGTCGTCGGGCCCGTCGCCCTGCAGCGGCCCCGTGCGCACCCGCACCTGCAGCGCGCCCTGGGGGCCCGGGAGCAGCACCGCGCCGCGCTCGGCGTTGGTGAGCTCCACCGCGCTGCGCACGGCCTGCTCCAGCACGCGCTCCAGCGAGGGCTCCTCGCCCAGCCGCCGGGTCATCTCCAGCAGCAGCACCAGGCGCTCGTCGCTGGCGATGAGCGTCTGCGCGTTCACGTTGGTGAGCCCGCGCGCGGCGGTCCCTTGCGTGTGCCCGGTGCGCCGCGGGCCGCGCACCTCCATCGACGAATCCGCCCCGCCGCCCGCGGTCTCGGCGCGCAGCGCGGCGCGGCGCGGCACCGACCAGAACGCCCCGCGCAGGTCGGGCGGGAGCTGCGCGGCCTTCTCCTCCAACTGCTCCACCGCGCGCTCGCGGTCGCGGCGGGCGTGGAGCTCGGCGCCCACCGCGGCGTGCGCCCGGGCCCGCGTCGCCAGGGCCTGCGCGCGCACCTCCCAGCTCTCCGCGCCCGCGCTGTCGACGGCCTCGGTGAGCCGCCGCAGGGCGCCCCGGGCGTCACCCCGCAGCAGCGCCGCCGCGCCCTCCAGCGCGAGCACCCGCGGGCCTGCCGACACGCCCTCGCCGAGCTGCGCGCGGGCTCTGCCCAGGCGCTCCGTGGCCCGCTCCGCGTCGCCCTCGGCCGCGCGCTCCAGCAGCACGTCGGCGCCGTCGAGGAGGGCGTCGACGAGGTCCTCGGTGGCGCCGAGCTCGGAGAACATCGCCTCGGCCTCGGCGATGCGCGCGAGCCCCGCGTCGGCGTCGCCGCCACGCGCCAGAGCGTCGCCCTCCAGCAGGGTGGCCGCCGCGAGGGCGTCGCGGTTGCCCGCCTCGCGCGCGATGGCCCGCGCCGCGTCGAGCTCGGCCCGCACCCGGTCGAGGGACCCGATGCGCAGGAGCTGGATCGCGAGGTTCATGCGCGCGGTGGCGGTGTGCCCGCGGAGGCCCGCGCGGAGCGAGAGCTGCAGGGCGGCCTGGGTGTGCTCCAGCGCGGCGCCGAGGTCCCCGAGGCGTTGGGTGACGTTGCCGAGGTTGATGCGCGCGGTGACCATCGCGCGGAGGTCCCCCGCGGCGCGCGCGCGGTCGAGGGACGACTCGTGCAGCGTGCGGGCGGCCGCGAGGTCACCCCCGCGCTCCCGCGCCA
>JBILLI010000745.1:0-3816 GCA_044376155.1 Polyangiales bacterium | reverse complement strand
CCCCTCCCCCACCCGCGCGATCGTCGCGAGGGCGTCGCCCTCGAGTCCGAAGAGCGCGTCCCACACGCCCGCGTGCAGCGCCCACTCGCTCCCCTCCTCGTCGACGGAGATCACCATCGCCGTGGGTGCGTCGAGCGGCGTCCCCCAACGCGCGCCCACGGGGGCCCTCCACTCGCCCTCCCCCGCGCGCCACACCGCCCGCGCGGCCACAGAGAACAGCGGCGCCGCGCGGCGCATCCCGTGCTGCGTGAAGGTGACCAGCGGGAGGCCCAGGGAGAGCCCGTCGTCGTCGTCCCACTGCCGCGCGGCGGCCTGCGCCTCGAAGAGCGGCACGGCGCGTCCCGGCGGGGGTGACAGGGTCAGCAGCACCTTCTCGCCCGTCACCAGCGCGGTGGCGTCGTCGGGCGCGTCGGTGAACAGCCGCAGCGACATCGCGGCGCCCTCGGGCGGCGGCGGGCGCAGGCGGAGCTCACGCGCAAACGCGTCGTCGTCGACGCGCGGGGGCACCGCCACGCTCGCGCGGCTGCGGGCCATCGCGTCGAGCGCACGCAGTCCGTAGCGCAGCGGGTCGAGGGAGCTGCTCACATCCCGCGGAGCGCGTTGCGCAGCCAGACGATCTTCCACGACCCCGCGAAGCCCGCCATGAGCCACGGGTCGCGGGCCATGAGGGCGCGGGTGATCCCGCCCGCGCGCGCGGTGTCAGCCCCGCCCGTGAGCATCACGTAGGAGCCGCCGCCCGGGGCCTCGCGCACGTCCCAGCGGTGCGCGGCGTCGGCGAAGTCTCCCGTGAGCCCGATGTGCCGCAGCACGTTGCCCTCACGCTCCATGCGCTGCTCCCCCTCCAGGCGCACCAGCGGGGTCTCGACCACGGAGCGAAAGCGCACGCTGTCGGCGGGCGCGCCGGGCGCCGACGGGAGCACCTCGACCTCGCGCACCGAGCCCCACACCGCGGGGTACGACGGCACGTCGGCGAGGCGTGTGAGCACGGCCTGGGGCGACGCCGCGGCCCAGGTCGCGACCGTCACCTGCTGCACCGACCCATCGGGGGTCATGCGCGTCGAGACCACCATCGCGTCGCGGGCCAGCGCGATCCACGGGCCGTCTTCGGGCGGCGCGAGCTCCCCCGCGGCGACGGCGCCCTCCGCGGGTCGCACGGGCAGGCTGCGCCCGCTGAGGATCTCCGCGCGACGCACCGCGCCCAACGCGAGCACCGTGTCGACGGAGATGTTCATCCCCGCGATGGCCGACGGCGAGCGCCGCGCCACCATGCGCAGGAGCCAGTGGCCCTGCGAGGGATCGCCCCACGTCGAGAGCGACACCACCGTGCCCGCGCCGTCGGGGAGCAGGTCCCAGCGCGACGCGCCCGGGCCGATCTCGCTCTCGAGGATGTCGACGTCGACCCGCCGCGCCGAGGCCGCGCGCATCGCGCAGAGGGCGGTGACATCGAACAGGGGGGCGGCCACGTGAAAGCGGAACCCCGTGCGGTTGCCGTGCTGCGAGAGCACGTCGACCCCGCGCAGGATGGGCATGAAGGTCGCGTAGTCCCCGGGCGTGGTGATCACCCGCCGCACGGTCTCGGGCGTGGCGTCGGTGCGGGTGAGCAGGGTGATGCGCGCGTCGCGGCCGCCATCGGGGTTGCGCACCACCGAGGCCGGACCACGGGCGAGCAGCGGTCGCAGCGCGGCGAGCTCCTCGGCCGTGAGCCCCGTGAGCGTCGGGGTCTCGTCGGGCGGCGGCGCGGGCGGCGGGGCGTCAGATTCGCGGGCCGCCACGGTCACGGCGGGGGTGGCGGTGGACCCACCCGGGCGCGGGGTGGCGCAGCCGCCAAGGGCAGAGAGCGCCACGATGGCCTTGACGAGCCCGCGTCGGATCATGGCAAAGCAATCGACCATGCCACGCCAACGCGCAAGGGCCATCGGAGGTTGGGCGCAGGTGCTCGCGCGCGTCGCGGTGCGCAGCGGTCTCGTCGGGCACGCGAACCCGAAGGCCCTCGCCGTGGGCGCACAACAGCTCCTCAAGGGCCGGGCAGGGCTCTCGGCGATCTTTCGCCTGCGGGGGATCTCCGACGCCCACCGCCCGGCGCTGATCCACGCGGGGCAGGTGCGCACCTACGGCGAGGTCGACGCGCGCATCGACCGCCTCGCCACGGGGCTGCTGCGCTTCGGGCTCAAGCCCCGCGACAGCGCCGCGCTGCTGCTCTGGAACCGCCCGGAGTTCTTCGAGGTCGAGTCGGCCATGGCGCGCATCGGCGCGTCGGCCGTGAGCCTCTCGTGGCGCAGCACCGCCGCGGAGCTCGAGTACCTCTTGAACCACGCCGGGGTGCGCGCGGTGTTCTTCGAGTCGGCCCTCTGGCCCACCCTCGAAGAGGCCCTGCGGCAGTGCCCGAACATCCCCCGGGATCGCTGCATCGCCCTGGGAGACAACGTGATCGGCACACGGGCGTACGAGTCTCTGCTCGACGTCGAGCCCGGCCCGATGCCTGAGGCCGACGAGGGCGCGGTGGTGATCTACACCTCGGGGACCACCGGGCGGCCCAAGGGCGCGGTGCGTCGCTTCGGCAGCGCGCAGGTGCTGGGCTTCATGTCCTTTCTCGACCGCAGCCCCCTCACCCGCTGGGACCGCCACCTCTGCGTGTGCCCGCTCTACCACTCCACCGCGCTGGGCTTCGCGGGCATGACCCTGATGACCGGCGGCGCGGTGCACATCGAGCGCGACTTCGACGCCGGGCGATTTCTCCAGACCGTGCAGCGCGAGGCCATCACCACCACCGCGCTCGTGCCCACGATGCTGCACCGGCTCATGGCCCTCGACCCCACGGTGCTCGACGCCGCGGTCACACCGTCGCTGCGCACGATCCTGTGTGGCGGCGCGGCGCTGCCCCCGGCCTTGTGTGAGCGCGTGCTGCAGCGCTTTGGTCCGGTGCTCTACAACTTCTACGGCGCCACCGAGACGGGCCTGGTCACCGTGGCCACGCCCGACGACCTCGCGGCCGTGCCTGGGACCATCGGTCGGCCGCTGCACGGGGTGGAGATCCGCCTGCTCGACGAGGGGGGATTGCCCGTGGAGCCCGGCGAGGTGGGCGAGCTCTACGCGCGCAACGTGATGCTGGTGGAGGGCTACCACGCCGACGACGCGGCCACGCAGGCCTCCCTGCGCGAGGGCTTCTTCAGCGTCGGGGACCTCGCCACGGTGGACCCCGCGGGGCGCTACCAGATCGTGGGGCGCCGTCGGGACATGGTGATCTCGGGCGGGGTGAACATCTATCCTGCCGAGGTCGAAGACGCCATCGAGTCACACCCCGACGTCGCGCAGGTCGCCGTCATCGGCGTGCCCGACCCCGAGTGGGGCGAGCGCCTGCGGGCCTTCGTGGTGCTGCGCGACGGCGCGTCGCCCGACACCACCCCCGAGGCCCTGCGCGCGTGGTGCCGCAAGCGGCTCTCGGGCCCCAAGGCGCCGAAGGAGTGGGTGATGGTCCCGTCGCTCCCGAGCAACCCCACGGGCAAGGTGCTCAAGCGCGAGCTCCGCGCGTGGGACGGCGAGGTCGTGACGCTGTGAACCTGGATTTCGCTCGCACACCGCCCCCTCCCCGCTGCCGCGCGCCCTCCCCCGCGCTGCGTTCACCTCGGGACACATCTCCGCAGTGCGCTTGATTTCAGGGAGAACTCGCGACACGCGGCCCCCTTCCCCGGCCCTTCCCCCGCTTCGGTTCACCTCGGGACACATCTCTGAAATGCGCTTGTTCTTGTGGTGAATTCGCGATTCGTGGGCCCCCTCCCCCGCCCCACCCCCCCCTCGGGGGGAGGGTGGTGTGCCCCG
>JBILLI010000744.1:0-3820 GCA_044376155.1 Polyangiales bacterium | reverse complement strand
ACGGCGAAGGTAGATCGCCGCATGAAGCCCGGTCAACGCTGGAGTGTCGAGGCGCCTCCGCGACCCGGACCCGACGCAGACCGACGGCGCACGTTCCGGTCGGTTCCCTAGATCGCGTCGCCGCCGCGCTCGCCCGTACGGATGCGCACCACCTCGTCGATGGGGATCACGAAGATCTTCCCGTCTCCGATGCGGCCCGTGTGCGCGCTGCGCTGGATCGCGTCGATGACCGACGACACCTGCTCGTCGTGCACCACGACCTCGACCTTGACCTTGGGCACGAAGTCCACGACGTAGGCGCTGCCCCGGTAGACCTCCTTGCGCCCGCCGGTGCGGCCGAAGCCCTTGACCTCGGTGACGGTCATCCCGTGCACCCCCGCCTCGGCGAGGGCGTCTTTCACCTCGTCGAGCTTGAACGGCTTGATGATCGCTTCCACTCTCTTCATCGCGACCCCACGGGCCATTACCCCCGTTCGGGTAAACGTCGTGTCAACGAGGTGGATTTTCTCCCGCGGCGAGCTCGCCCGAGGCCGCCGCGAAGGCGAACGCGCCCTGCCCCTCGGGCGCGTCGCGGCGCCGCCGGGGGCGACCGCTCGCCACGGGGACCACGGGCGGCGGTGGCGGCTCGCGGCGGGTGAGCTCCACGCCCCCGTCTCCTCGGAGCACCTCGTGCTCGACCTGCCGACGCAGCGCGCGCTCGGCGGCCCGACGCTCCTGCGTGAGCCGCGCGAGGGTGCGGGCGGCCGTGAGCACCGCGGCGCTGGGCGCGTCGAGGGTGACCACCTCGTCGTGAGGGCACTCGCCACGCAGGGGCTCCCCCCCGCAGGCGAGGCACAGGGTCACCGGGCCCGCCGGGGCGCGCGGCGCGAAGTCATCGTCGGGGGCGGTCTCGAAGCTGTCGCTCCACTCCTCCGCGGCGGGGGAGGGGGCGCTGGTGCGGCGCGCGCGCATGCGAGAGCGATAGCACCGATCGACCTGCTTGGGTGTTCAGCCCTTGATGCGAATCGCGACGAAGAGCTTCGCGACGCTCTTGAGCACGTTGGGCACGCGCTTGAAGAGGTTGATGCTCGGCGGGCGCTTCTCCAGCACGCGGATCGGGATCTCGCGGATGCGCACGCCCCCGCGCTCGGCGCGGATCACCAGCTCGCTGGCGAAGACGTCCTTGTCGACGAGGCACGAGCGCACGACGTCGAGCAGGGCGGTGCGGCGAAAGGCCTTGATGCCGTGGGTGTCGCTGCCCTTGAAGCCCAGGGTCACGCGCAGCAGCCCGTTGAAGAACATCGTGGCGGCGTGGCGCATCATGGGGCGCTCGTCGCTCGCGCCCGCGAGGGTCTTCGAGCCGATGACCAGGTCGGCCTCGTTGTGCTCGAGGATGTCGAGCGCGCGGCGGTAGAAGTCCACGAGGCAGAGGTCGATCTCGTCGCACACCACGAACTCGCCGCGGGCGCGCAGGATCCCTTCCTTCAGGGCCTTGCCGTAGTTCGGCTCGCCCAGGGAGAAGAAGTTCACCTCGTCGTACTTCTCCGAGAGCGCCCGGGCGATGGCCACGGTGCCGTCGCGGGAGCCGTTCTCGGAGAGGATGATCTCGTAGGGCCAGCCGAATTCCTTCAGCTGCTCCCGAAGGTCCACCACCGCGGCGTGCAGGATGGACTCCTCGTTGTAGATCGGGATCACGATGGAGATGCGGGGCACGGCCACGTCGGTGCGGGCGTTCTCGGTGTTGCTCACGGGATTCCGGGGGTGGCCATAGAGGGAGCGCGGGGTCTCGTCAAGCGTCTGCCGCGCGGCGGAGGGCGCCGTCGGGGTGAACGGTCGCCCGGCGGGGGTGAACGGCGCTTGACAAGCGGGGCGGGGACAACGATCCCGTGGGCCACCGTGAACCCCCTCTGCACCCGGTCCGCCCAGGAGCTCGCGCGAATGATCCGCGCGGGCGAGGTCTCCAGCCGCGAGGTCGTCGAGGCGCACATCGACCAGTGCCGCCGGGCCGCGGCGGTGAACGCCGTGGTGGCCGACCGCTTCGACGCCGCCCGCCGCGAGGCCGACGCCGCCGACGCGCGCCTCGCGAAGGAGGGCGCGGCCGACCTCCCTGAGTTTCACGGCGTGCCTTGCACCATCAAGGAGTCGTTCGCCCTCGAAGGAATGCCCTGGACCGCGGGGCTCGTGGCCCGCAAGGGCGTGCGGGCGGACCGCGACGCGCCCACCGTGGCCCGCTACCGCGCGGCGGGGTTGATCCCGCTCGGGGTGACGAACACCTCGGAGCTGTGCATGTGGTTCGAGAGCGACAACCGGGTCTACGGCCGCACACACTCGGCGTATGATCCTGCGCGCACCGCCGGGGGCAGCTCCGGGGGCGAGGGCGCCGCGGTGGGCGTCGGGGCCGCGCCCGTCGGACTCGGGGCCGACATCGGCGGGTCGATTCGCATGCCGGCGTTCTTCAACGGGGTCTTCGGGCACAAGCCCTCGGGCGGCCTCGTGCCCAACTCCGGGCAGTTCCCCGCGCCCGCGGGCGAGGCCCGGACCATGTGCGCCGTGGGCCCCATCACCCGCCGCGCCGCGGACCTCTTCCCCCTGCTCAAGCTCCTCATGGGCGAAGACGGCGAGGACGACACCGTGCGCCCGCACCCCCTCGGCGACCCCCGCGAGGTCGACCTGCGCGCGCTCACGGTGATCGACGTGCGCGACGATGCGAGCCTGGCCACGCGGCCCGTCGAGACCTGCCTCCTCGACGCGCAGGAGCGCGCGGTGGTGGCCCTGTCCCGTCGCGGCGCGACCGTGGTGCAGCGGTCGATCCCCGCGCTCCGCCGGGCCTTCGACATCTGGGGCGCGACCCTCCATGCCGCCAACGACGTGAGCTTCTCAGAGCTCCTGGGCAACGGCCAGCGGCTCGGCGGCGCGCGGCTTCTCCGCGAGGCGCCCCGCGCGCTGCGCGAGCTCTCGGAGTTCACCCTCCCCGCCGTGGGCCTCGCCCTCGCCGAGCGCCTCGTGGACCTCGCGCCCGGTCACGCGAAGGCCATGCACGAGGCCGGCGCGCGGCTGCGCGCGGAGCTGGAGTCGTTGCTCTCGCTCAACGCGGTGCTGCTCTACCCCTCGCACCGACGCGCCGCGCCGCCGCACCGCCACCCCATGCTGACCTTCCCCGACGCGGGCTTCACGGGGATCTTCAACGTCATGCGCTTCCCGGTCACCCAGGTGCCCACGGGCCTCGACGCGCGGGTGCTGCCGACGGGCGTGCAGGTGGTGTCGGCCTGGGGCAACGACCACCTCACGATCGCCGTGGCGCAGGCCCTCGAGGCCGACCTCGGGGGCTGGGTTCCGCCGCCGCGGTGGTCGCTCGCGTGAGGCTCGTGCTCGCGTCGACGTCGCGCTACCGCCGCGCGCTCCTCGGGCGCCTCGGGGTCGCGTTCGAGTCCGCCGCGCCCGACTGCGACGAGGAGGCGCTGAAGCCCGGACTCGCGCACCTCGACGTGCCCACCCGGGCCCTGCACCTCGCGCGCGCCAAGGCGCAGAGCGTCGCCGCGCGCTTTCCCGACGCGGTGATCCTGGGGTCGGACCAGATCGCCGAGCTCGACGGCGACGTGCTCGACAAGCCCGGCACGCCCGAGCGCGCGCTGTCGCAGCTCACCCGCCTCGCGGGCCGCACCCATCACCTGCACACCGCGGTCACCCTGCTGCACGCGCCCACGGGACGCACCGACGAGCACGTCGACACCACGCGCCTCACCCTGCGCGCGCTCTCCCCCGAGGCCCTCGCGCGCTACATCGAACGTGACGCGCCGCTCGACTGCTGCGGCAGCTACCGCATCGAGTCGCTGGGCATCGC